>PANS01000026.1 GCA_002708415.1 Micavibrio sp.
AGAAGATTATTAAGACGCTTGATGCTGAAATGAAGGCAGCAGGTATTAACGCTAATATTACGGGTCGTGAGAAGACGCGCTATTCTATCTGGAAGAAGATGCAGCGTAAAAACATTTCGTTTGAGCAGCTTTCCGATATTATGGCGTTCCGTATTGTGGTTGATAATTTGGGAGAATGTTATCATACATTAGGTATTTTACATTCACATTATCCAACGGTTCCAGGACGTTTTAAAGATTATATCTCAACGCCAAAACCTAATGGATATCGTTCGATACACACAACGGTTTTAGGGCCAGAAAAACAACGTATTGAAATTCAAATTCGTACACAAGAAATGCATGATGAGGCAGCACTTGGGGTTGCTGCGCATTGGGCGTATAAAGATGGAAAGCGCAGAGCCGATCATAAAGATGCAACGAGTTATCGTTGGATGCGCGAACTTCTTGAAATTTTAGAGCAGTCATCTCGTCCTGAAGATTTCCTAGAGAATACGAAGTTGGAGCTTTTTCAAGATCGTGTTTTTGTATTTTCCCCGCGCGGTGATTTAATTGAACTTCCTAATGGTGCAACGCCAGTTGATTTTGCGTACGCTATTCATTCGGGTGTTGGCGATAAAACTGTTGGTGCGAAGGTAAATGGACGCATTGCTCCCTTAAATGCAAAATTAAATAATGGTGATCAAGTTGATATCATTACATCAAAAACACAAAACCCATCACCTGCGTGGGAGCGCTTTGTTGTAACAGGAAAAGCACGTTCACACATTAAACGCTTTATTCGTCAGCAACAGAAAACAGAATATGCGGCGCTTGGTCAGGCAATGCTGAAAAAGATATTCCAGCAAGAAGGGTATAGCTTTACGGATAAGGCCGTTGCAGGAGTTGTAAAGCAATTGCGTGTAGATGATGTGGAAGATATTTATGCCAATATTGGTTCTGGTCATTTTAAAGCGGGTGATATTTTTAGAGCGATTTTTCCAGCGCATAAGGCGGAGATTGTAAAAGCGCCTAAAGATGAGGATCTAAAGGACTATGCCCTTGCTAAGCGCCCTGATTCAGATAAACCTGTGCCTATTAAAGGTCTTATTCCGGGCATGGCTGTTCACTTTGCACGTTGTTGTCATCCGTTACCAGGTGATCGAATTGTGGGTATTGTTGCGACGGGTAAAGGGGTGACTATTCATACAATCGATTGCGAAACGCTGGAAACATTTGCTGATACACCAGAACGTTGGATTGACGTATCATGGGGAGAAGGGCCTGATAGCCCAGAATCCCATGTTGGTCGATTAAATGTCACTTTTTTAAATCAACCAGGCGGTTTGGGAACAGTTTCTACTGTTATTGGTATGAATGGCGGTAATATTGTGAATCTAAAAATTACAAACCGTTCGTTAGATTTTTGGGATATTCTGGTTGATGTCTATGTGAAAGACATAAAACATTTGAATAATGTTATTGCGGCATTGCGGGCAACGCCAGAGATTACTTCTGTTGATCGCGCTAAAGGACGTTAAAGCGGTTTTATTATGGTTTTTAAACGTAATAAACGTCCAAGCTTATGGCAACAAACAAAGAATTTTTTCTGGCCATCAATGGGATGGAAGCGTTCTTTTTCTTACATAAAGCATCGCGCAATAAGGCTTAATGATAGTAATTACGCGGTGGCGGCAGGGCTTGCTTTTGGGTGCAGTATTTCTTTTGCGCCAACGCTTTTATTTCATATTATTCAGGCTTTGTTACTCTGTTTCATATTTCGTGCGAATTACATAGCTGCGGTTTTTGGAACTATATTTGGTAATCCGTGGACGTTCCCATTTTTATTTTTGATTTCTTATAAAGTGGGATGGTTTTTAATGAATATTATAGGAATTGATGCCTCATTTCCTTCGGAGAATATAGATTTATCATGGGAGGTGTTAAAAGAAGATCCTTTTGGCGCTTTAAGGCCCTATTTGGTTCCGATGTTGATCGGTGGTTATATAATGGCTTTGATTACATTTCCTGTGTTTTATGGTGGTTTTTATGTCATGGTGAGATCTGCGCGTTTGGCGCGGCAACAAGTAATTAAGAATAAGAAAAAATGATTATTGGTACTGGTATAGATCTGATTGATATTAGGCGTATTGAAACATTGCTGGAAAAACACGGTGCGCGCTTTAAAGAGCGCTATTTTACTATGGCTGAAGTACAATTAGTTGAAGAGCGTGCGGCTTCAGGGCGCGATATTTTAACACTCGCCAAACGTTTTGCAGCTAAGGAAGCGTGTGCAAAAGCTTTGGGAACAGGCTTTATTGATGGCCTTAAAATGCAAGAAATTGAAGTGTGTCTTGATAAAAAAGGAAAACCTTATTTGTGTTTGAATGGTAAGGCACAAGATCTAGCGCAAAATTTGACACCAAAAGGTATGAAAACTATTTTGCATTTGAGTTTGACGGATGAACCGCCCTATGCGCAAGCGCAGGTTATTATTGAAGCTGTATAGTTAAGGAATTTTGGAATATAGAAATGACAAAAAATAAAAAAACAAAAATGCAAGAAGATACGAATGACGCTGAAACTATTCTCAGCGCACAAAAATCAAAAACTGCAAAGAAATCAGCAAAAATAAATGAAAAAGAAGAAATAAGTGAGCTCGCAAAAACGGTTATTATTGCCCTTCTTTTGGCGTTAGTTATTCGTACATTTTTATATGAACCGTTTAATATTCCGTCAGGATCTATGCTACCAACATTGAAGGTTGGCGATTATTTGTTTGTCAGTAAGACAGCTTACGGCTATAGCCGGCATTCTTTTCCATTTGGTATGGCTTCTTTTGATGGGCGTGTGATGGATGGGGTGGAGTCCAACAAGCCAAAACGCGGCGATGTTGCGGTTTTTAAGTTACCAACAAATACAAGCGTTGATTACATTAAGCGTATTGTTGGGCTACCTGGGGAACGCGTGCAAGTTATTGCGGGGCGTTTATATATTGATGGGGAACGTGTGGAACGTGAAGTTGTTGGGCTTCATCAAGAAGTTGGTTCTAATTATAGAAACCATACGGTAACAGAGTATTTAGAAACGCTTCCAGGAGGCATTGTTCACCGTATTTATGAAGTTTCCGATAATGAAAACCTTGATAATACAAAAGAGTATATTGTTCCTGAAGGGCATTATTTCATGATGGGTGATAATCGAGATAATTCTCAAGATAGTCGTGTACAATCATTGGTGGGTTATGTTCCGTATGAGAACTTTGTCGGGCGTGCAGATATTTTATTCTTTTCTATTGATGATAAGGCAAAACTTTTTCTGCCATGGACATGGTTTAAAGCCGTGCGCTTTAATAGAATTTTTGACAAAATTAGTCCAGTTCGACCAGAAGGCACGTAATATTATGAGTTCTATCCCTTTTGAAAAAATTGAAGAAGTTATTGGTTATCAATTCCAAGATAGAAATTTATTAGAACGCGCACTGACTCATTCGAGTACAGGCGATGAATATAATTATCAGCGTTTAGAATTTCTGGGTGATCGGGTCGTTGGACTGGTTATTGCCGATGCGTTATTTCAAAAATTTCGTGGTGAAAATGAAGGAGGTTTGGCAAAACGCCATACCGCTTTAGTGCAGGGGTCTACTTTGGCAGTTATTGGTCAAGCACACGGGTTGAACGAATTCATACAATTTTCTGATGCAGAAAAAGATGCAGGCGGTCACCAAAATGAGAATATTATTGGTGATGTTGTTGAGTCATTGCTGGGTGCTATTTATATTGATGGTGGATATAAGCCTGCGCAGAAAGTTATTTTAAGATTGTGGGGCGATAATATCGAAACGCTTGAAAAGGCCCCCCAAGATCCAAAGACTGAATTGCAAGAATGGGTGCAGGCAAGACAACTGCCTTTGCCAGCCTATGAAATAATTTCTAAAGAGGGTCCTGATCATTCCCCAATGTTTACAATACAGCTTACTGTAAGAGGGTATGATGTAATAACGGATCAAGGGCCATCGCGTCGCCAAACGGAAAAGACAGTGGCACGAAAAATGCTGAAAATTTTAAAGAAAGATAAAGTGTCTGAACATGAATGACCAAATAAAAAGTGAAGAACAACGTTTTGGTTTTGTTGCTGTTGCTGGAGCCCCAAACGCAGGAAAGTCTACACTCATTAATACGCTTGTGGGCGCAAAGGTTTCGATTGTATCACCCAAGGTGCAAACAACACGAACACGTGTTCTTGGGATAGCTATGCATGAAAACGCACAGATTGTGTTTGTGGATACGCCAGGTATTTTTCAACCTTCGCAAAAAAATAAACTGGAAAAAGCCATTGTTTCTGCTGCTTGGGAAGGTGTTGCGGAGGCTGAAACGTTGATCTTTATGGTTGATCTGTCGAAGAAGAGTGATAAAGCGGATCAATATATCCTTGATTATTTGAAGGATAATAAGCCGAAGAAAACGATTTTGGTTTTGAATAAAATTGATAAATCTACGCGAGAGAAAATGATGGAGGTTACAAAAAAATTAAACGATCAGTTTGATTTTGATGCCACTTTTATGATTTCAGCATTGAAGAAAAATGGCGTTAAAGATTTGATGAAGTATTTAGCCGAGCAAACGCCTAAGGGTATTTGGCATTATCCAGAAGATCATATTAGCGATATGCCGATGCGTCTTATGGCGGCGGAAATTACGCGAGAAAAATTATTCAATAAGTTACACCAGGAGCTTCCCTATAATCTGACTGTTGAAACAGATGAATGGGAACAGTTTGATAACGGTGATATTAAAATTAGTCAGACAATTTATGTTGCGCGTGATACGCATAAAAAAATTGTTTTGGGCAAGGGCGGCGATATGATCCGCCATGTTGGGCAGAGCGCAAGAGCTGAACTTTGCGATATGCTTGAAACAAATGTTCATTTGAAAACTTTTGTGAAAGTGCGTGAGAATTGGATTGATGATCCAGAACGCTATGCTCCATGGGGGTTAGACCCGAAAGCTTCAGCATAAAAAATATAAAAAAAGAAAAAAGAAATTTTGTTTTGTGGATAAGGGAGGTTTATTTTCGCCCGACTCTAGTCAGAGAATCATGTCGTTGATAAGCTCTTTTTAGTTTCAAACAAAATACAAGTTTTTATTGATCGATAGAATTCGATTTATATGTTTCTTTGGGGGATTATTTAATGAGTTGGAGTGATGAGCGCGTAGATGTTTTAAAAAAGCTATGGGGCGAAGGTAAAACAGCTGCAGAAATTGCAAAACAACTAGGTGAAGGTGTGACGCGTAATGCTGTTATTGGTAAGGCTCACCGCCTTAAATTATCAAGCCGTCTTTCTCCTATTCAGCAAAATACAAAAAAGAAAAAGGTTGCGGATAAAGCGCCGCGTGTTGTAAAACGTGCGCCAACTCATCCTAAAATGCCTGTTTTTGAAGGCAAAAAAGTGAGTATGGACGAGTTAACCGAAAAGATGTGCCGTTGGCCTTCTGGCGACCCCCAAAGTGAAGATTTTTCATTTTGTGGTTGTGATATTCAAGAAGGCCTTCCTTATTGTTCAACACATGCTCTTTCTGCTTATCAGGTTGCATCACGTGCTAAAACGCTTAAAGCGTCTGATTTTTCTGGTGATGCTGGAACACCAGATGATTTAGAGATTAAAAACGTAGCGACAGCTTAGGCTTTTCCTTTGTTTTAAATACTATTATTTTCAATAATATAACGATAGAGCCGTTCTTTCATTTAGAACGGCTTTTTGTTATATAGTGGGTGACTTTGTTGGGATATCGCCTTAAGAAAAGATGGTGATGATAAAAGAAAGCTCTATTTTATGAAAAAATCAGTATTTATTGCTATAACCATAGCTTTTTTAACAGGGCTTTGGCTTTTTAGCGGATTATTTACATCTGATAAAAATCAGACTTCACAGGAAACACTATCAAATGATGATTTGGAAGTTGGTGATAAGCTGGTGGAGGTGCGTGTTCGAAATCTAACAGCAGAAATGATGGTTGATGATATTACGGTGACGGGCCGTACGCGCTCTTCTCGTAAAGTAGATATGAAAACTGAAATTGATGGACAGGTTGTAAAGATCTTAGTTGAAAAAGGCGCTTCTGTTAAAAAAGGTGATGTTTTAGCTATTTTGGATGTTAAAGCGCGCGCTGCGCGTGTGAGAGAAGCTGAAGAACTTCTGACACAACGTCAGATTCAATATAATGCTGCTAAAGAGCTTGAAGAGAAGGGTTTCAATTCTCGCGTGAGGCTTGCTGAAGCAAGGGCGCAGATTGAACTTGCGCGCGCTTCTCTTAAAAGTGCGCGTATAGAACTTGCTGATACAAATATTAAAGCACCGTTTGATGGTGTTATTAATAATCAATATATTGAAATTGGCGACTTTGTATCAAAAGGGCAGGATATATTTAGAATTGTTGATTTAGATCCTCTTGAAATCACAGGTTTTGTGACTGAAAAAAATATTATGCAGCTCCATGTGGGAGCTAAAACGAATATTTCTCTTACAAATGGCACTGAAATTGAAGGAGAGCTTTCTTATATTGCCTCAGCGGCGGATGAGAAAACAAGGACATTTGAAATTGAAATCTCAGTACCAAATGAAGGGTACTTGCTTAAGGAAGGACTCACTGCTGAAATTACTGTGCCACTAGAACAGCAGAAAGCTTATAAAATATCGCCATCTGTTCTTGCTTTACTTGATGATGGATCTGTTGGTGTAAAAATATTGAATGAAAATGATGTTGTTCAATTTCTTTCCATTACTCTTTTGAAAGATACGCCAGAGTATCTTTGGGTGTCAGGTTTGCCTGATACAATTCGCCTTATTACAGTTGGGCAAGAGTTTGTTATTGAGGGGCAGGCTGTAAAATCTATTTCTGCTGATGGTGCGGGGCTTCTATGAACGGAATAATTCATGCGTCTTTAGGGCGTAGCCGTACAGTCTTAGCTCTGTTGGTCTTTTTGCTGCTTGCGGGAAGCTATGCTTATAAAAATATTCCAAAAGAGTCTTCCCCAGATATTGATATTCCGACGTTATATGTTTCTATGTCGCTTGAAGGGATATCACCAGGAGATTCAGAGCGTCTCTTACTCCGCCCAATGGAGCAAGAATTAAGCTCTATTGATGGCTTAAAAGAGCTGCAATCAACGGGATATACTGGTGGTGGTTTTGTTTTGTTAGAATTCGAAGCTGGTTTTGATAAAGACCAAGCCATGGAGGATGTGCAAGAGGGGGTTGATAGAGCAAAATCTGAGCTTCCTGATGGGCTTGATCGTGATCCGCAAGTCACTGAGGTTAATTTTAGCCTCTTTCCTGTTCTTGTTGTGACATTATCTGGTGACTTACCAGAACGTGCATTAGTCAAAATTTCGCAAGAGTTACAGGATAAAATAGAAGCAATTTCAACTGTTTTGGAAGCGAATATCGCTGGTGATCGGGAAGAGCTTGTAGAAATTGTTGTCGATCCTGTTTTGCTAGAGAGCTATAGTCTCCGCGGACAAGATATTCTTCAATTTTTTAACCGTTCAAATAAGCTTGTTGCGGCTGGCAATCTTGATACAGGAGTAGGGCGCTTTGCTATTAAGGTGCCAGGGTTGTTTGAAAGTGTATCAGATATTATGGACATGCCTCTTCGAACAGAAGATGATTCAGTTATTCGTGTACGAGATATTGCTGAAATTCGTAGTACCTTTAAAGATCCAGAAAACTTTGCTCGTATTAATGGAGAGCGCGCTATTGCTCTTAATATTGTTAAGCGTACAGGCGAGAATATTATCGAAACTATTGAAGCTGTTCGTGCAGTGGTTGCTGAAGAACAAAAATTTTGGCCGAGTAATGTGAAGGTTGTTTATACACTTGATCAATCTGATGATATTAAGGAGCGTTTAGCTGATCTTCAAAATAATATGATTAGCGCGATATTACTTGTGATGATCGTTGTTATTGCGGCGATGGGGGTGCGGGCGGCAGGTCTTATTGGAATTGCCATCCCAAGTTCATTTTTATCGGGCGTGCTTATTATCTATATTTTAGGCCTTACGGTAAATGTTGTTGTTCTTTTTGGTCTTATTCTTTCTATTGGAATGTTAGTTGATGGTGCAATTGTTGTTACTGAATATGCGGACCGCCGGATGCGTGAAGGTAAGAGTAAGACGCAAGCTTATGAAGAAGCTGCAAAACGTATGGCGTGGCCTATTATTGCTTCTACGGCGACAACGCTCGCTGCTTTTGCTCCATTGTTATTCTGGCCAGGTATTGTTGGCCAATTTATGAAATATATGCCGATCACACTTATCGCTGTTCTTGGTTCATCGCTTGTGGTGGCACTTATTTTTGTACCTGTGATGGGAAGTCTATTTGGTGGTTTGGGAAAGATTAAAGGTGGTGATGAAACGCAGGATTTGGAGAAAATAACTTCTGAAGAAGAGCTTCAAAATATTAAAGGTTTTGCGGGTGTTTATGCATCATTCTTGAGTGCAGTTCTCAAAGTTCCAGGGTTTGTTGTTTTAGGCGCTGTTATATTGCTGATTGGTGTACAGGTAATGTATGGAAAATTTGGACGCGGTGTTGAGTTCTTTCCTGATATTGAACCAGCGGCTGCGACGGTTTTAGTTCATGCACGTGGAAATTTATCAGTCTTTGAAAAAGATAAACTTGTAAAAGAAGTAGAAGATCGAGTGTTAACTGTTAAGGGCATAAAAGTATTTTATACAGAAAGTGGAGCGCAGGAGCAAAAAGGGCAAGACGCCGTTGCTGAAGATGTAATTGGAAAAATTACTTTAGAGTTTGATAAGTGGTTTAAACGTGATTCAGCAGATAATATTTTACAAGAAATTCGTGATAAGACGGCAGATATATCAGGTCTTTATATTGAGGCGCAAAAACAAGAGGAGGGACCGCCCTCTGGTAAGGATATTCAAATTCAAGTTGGAAGCCGTTTTCCTGAAGCTCTGGACGCCGTTGTTGAGCGCATTGTGACGGCTGTTAAAGAAGATGGTGACTTTCGCGATATAGAAGACAGCCGTGCGCTTCCGGGTATTGAATGGGAAATGCAGGTTGATCGCGCGCAAGCCTCTAAATTTGGAATCGATATCTCTCTTATTGGTGATTACATCAGAATGATTACAAATGGTTTGAAGGTATCCGATTATCGTCCTGATGGCGCAGAAGATGAAGTCGATATTGTTATTCGTCATTCTGTTGGTGAGCGTACATTAGACAGGCTTGACCAAGTGAGAATTGAAACGGCTTCAGGATCTGTTCCTATTACAAATTTTGTGAATCGGGTGCCAAAGCCTGCGGTGGGGACAATAAATCGTGCTGATCAACATCGTATTTATACCGTTAAAGCCAATACGCAACCTGGCATGAATATTAATGAAAAGGTTGTTCAGCTTAAATCGTGGTTAGAAGAAAACGCTGATGAACTTGATCCGCGTGTGAACATTACGTTTAAAGGTGAGGATGAAGATCAACGTGAAGCGCAAGAATTTTTGATGAAAGCTTTTATTGTTGCTCTTTTTGCTATGGCGGTAATTTTGGTAACGCAGTTTAATAGTTTTTATAGCGCCCTTCTTATTTTATTTGCAGTTGTTATGTCGACGGCGGGGGTGATGATGGGACTGCTTATTACGCATCAACCGTTTGGTATTGTAATGTCTGGTATTGGTGTTATCGCTCTTGCTGGTATTGTGGTAAATAATAATATCGTCTTGATTGATACGTTTGATTCTATGCGTAAAAGGGGTGTTGAAACTCGTTTAGCTATCCTGCTTACGGGGGCGCAACGTTTACGTCCCGTGCTGTTAACAACCTGTACAACAATTCTTGGTTTGATGCCAATGGTATTGCAGCTTAATATTGATTTTCTTGGTCGTGATATTTCTTATGGCGCGCCTTCAACTCAATGGTGGGTTCAGCTTTCAACCGCAATTGTTTTTGGCTTGGGTTTTTCAACATTGCTGACGTTGGTTGTTACACCATGTGCACTGATGCTGCGTGATAAAGCAGGGCGTTTAAGAGATTTTATAGTGAGGGTGGCCAAACGTAAGCCAAAAGCAGTGTAAGGCAAGCAGAACACTTATAGAATTTCAAAATCAACAACTTCACGGCCTTTGTCGACAGGTCTGATAATCATAGTTACTTTTTGGCCAGGAATGAGGATATCCATATTGTGTCTATCAAGGCATGTTTTGTGAACAAAAACATCTTTTTGACCATCTTCGGGAATGATGAATCCAAAGCCCTTATCAGGTTTGTACCATTTAACAGTACCTTCCATTCTAATTAAGTTCTCTGTTTCTGATGGATCAATACGAAATGTAATAGGAGAAGGCTCTGCTCCTTGTTCTATAAGTTCTTCTACCTTTATAATCAATGCGCCTTTGGGGCCTTTGACCATTTGGCATTGAATGATAGCACCATCACCTAGTTCTTTGATGCCCGCTTCTTGTAAAGTTGTAATATGAATAAAGGCATCACAAGGATCATCCTCTGGAACTGTAAATCCAAATCCCTTGGTAGAGTTAAACCATTTGAGCTTTGTTCTTACCGAAGAAACTTCATGTTCTTCAGAAGAATAGTCCGCAGAGTCAATTAGCGGGTGAGTAATCAAAAGTCTTATCCTATTAATATTTTGAAACAATACTTTAGTTTTTATAATTTACCGCATAGATCTTAGCCTAGCCAGCTTTTTTATTAAAAGCCATCCACAGTATTTTATAATATTGTATTTAAATAGTTTCTATGCGGAACATAGTATTTTGATGTAAAATGATTTCAGAGCAATAAAAAGGGCGAACAATGGCTGAAACTCCTTCATATCCTTGGGAAACAACGTATCCATCACATGTGAAATGGAATAACGAAATACCATCTTATCCGATTTATGAGATGTTATCAAAGACAGCCAAGAGTTATGGAGATGATCCAGCCTTTGATTTTCTTGGTCACAAGCATACATGGGTAGAGATCAATGATGAGGTTTTACGTTTTGCAAAGGGCTTGCAGAATCAAGGTGTAGAGAAGGGAATGAAGGTTGGAATATTCTTACCAAACTGCCCGTACTTCTTAATTGCCTATTATGCTTTGATGTATGTTGGCGCAACGGTTGTGAATTATAACCCTCTTTATGCCGAAAAAGAGCTCGCTAATATGATTGAAGATAGCGATACCGATGTCATGATTACAGCTGATTTAAAGATGTTGTTTGGTAAAATGGAAAAGATGCTTCATGACACACGTCTTAATCATATCATTGTATGTTCATTTACGGATATTCTTCCGTTTCCAAAAAACCTCTTGTTCAAATATTTAAAAGGAAAAGAGCTCTCGGAAATTAAAGTAACCAAACGTATTAGCAAGTATAGCGATATGCTTGCTAATGATGGGAAGCCAACCCCAGTTAAAATTAACCCACTAGAAGATGTAGCGCTGTACCAATATACAGGTGGTACGACAGGGTTGCCAAAGGGCGCAATGCTGACACATGCTAATATTGTAGCCAATGCGGAGCAGGCGGCTCTTTGGCTCGGGTGTGAAGAGGGCAAAGATAAAATGCTTGGCGTTCTTCCATTCTTCCATGTTTTTGCGATGACAGCTGTTATGAATTTGGCGGTAAAACAAGCGATGGAGATTATTGCTTTACCACGCTTTGAGCTGGATCAAACATTGGCCTTAATAGAAAAAAAGAAACCGACTATTTCCCCTGCCGTACCAGCGATAATTAACGGAATTAACAATCATAAGAAAATAGGAAAGTTTGATCTTTCTTCGATTAAATATTGCGTCTCTGGTGGTGCACCATTGGCTGTAGAGGTGAAGAAAAAATTTGAAAGTAAGACAGGATGTGTGGCAGTTGAGGGATATGGTCTAACGGAAAGTTCACCAGTACTTTGCTGTAATCCAACGGTCGGCGATAATAAAGCTGGGTCAATTGGCCTTCCTTTCCCCCAAACTGTTGTTGAAATTATTGACCCTGAGACAGGAGAGCATGTTCCTACTGGTGAACGCGGTGAATTATGCGCACGTGGGCCGCAGGTGATGAAAGGCTATTGGAATCGGGACGAAGATACGGCCAATACAATTAAAAATGGACGCCTTCATACGGGTGACATAGCGATCATGGATGATGATGGTTACTTCTTTATCGTTGATCGTATTAAGGACATGATTATTACTAATGGATATAATGTGTATCCACGTAATGTAGAAGAAGCGATTTATGGACATCCTAGTGTTGAAGAATGTATCGTTGCCGGTCTTCCAGATAGGCAGCGCGGTGAGATTGTTAAAGCATGGATTAAATGTAAAGAGGATCGTATTTTAACCGCCGAAGACCTTAAAGTTTTTTTGAAAGATAAAATTTCTTCAATGGAAATCCCAAAACGTATTGAATTCCGTGATGAAGCTTTACCAAAGACAATGATTGGTAAGCTATCCCGTAAGGATATTGTTGAGGAAGAGTTGGGTAAGAAAGGTTAGTAACTTTCTTTGCTGACAACTTTTCTTCTCCAGAGGAGAAAAACTGTCAGCAAACTATTATTAATTACTAACATGATAGGAGATAGCATAGTTATAGTGGTATAGTTTGTGAGTGCTACGATTGATAAGCTGTGCCTAAAAAAGTTAGTACCATATAGATAGACAGGCTCACTATTTGGGTTGTTATATGACTTACGAAAAGTGGGTATGAAGGCCATTGTATTGGTTAATGATAATATTATTACAGACCAAAATGCGCTGTCTGTCATGACCCAAATGGGTATAGAAGAAATACTTATCGTAAAGACAACCTTATCAATCAGTTTTATATTATTAAAACCATTCTTAATGGAAGCCAGTATAATAAGAAAATTAAAAATACAAACTGTTCCATTCATCCAGGCGCCTGGGCCTGCATTATCAGAAATTTGAGCGAAAAAGATAATAGTGGCAATAATAGACCAAACCATCCACGAAAATGGGTGAGGTGTTATTTTCCCAGAATTGTATCTTTTAAGTAAAGGCTAGAAAGAACAACGGTCATTATGACAGTAATGACTCCAACAATTTCTTTGTATCCAAGACCTTCGATGATTTATCCCCTTAAAGTCGCGCCAGTCTTCGCCGCTACGGCATCGATGATTTTCTTGGACACACCTTCGATCTCACTATCTGTGAGTGTCTGTTTTATGGGCTGTAGAACAACATTTACAGCAACAGATTTTTTACCCTCATCAACGCCTTTGCCTTGATAAATATCAAACACATCAACGCGAACGATGAGGTTTTTGTCAGCGCCTTTTGCGGCACGAACAAGCGTATCAGCCTCAACATTTTCATCAACGGTGAACGCGAAATCACGTTCAACAGGAAGGAATGATGGAATGTTTAGCAATGGTTTCGCTGTTCCTTTTTTCTTTGAAACTGGGATATTATCTAAGAATACTTCAAATCCTGCGAGCGCATTTTTAACGCTCATCTCTTCTAAGATAGCAGGATGGATTTCACCAAATGTTGCTAGTACATTACGACCCAATACAAGAGCGCCTGAACGACCTGGGTGGTAATGGCCTGGCGTGTCACGGGTAACTTGTAAGTTATCTGTTGGTGCGCCTGCGGCTTCTAGAGCGGCAATAGCGTCTGCCTTTGCACTGAACACATCAATATCTTTGCTGGCTTCTGCGCCCGACCAGTGACGATTACCTGTTGATCCATAACGGATACCAGCGGCAACGTTTCTTTCCCCATCAACTTTAGAGCTTTGGAAATCTGGGCCAACTTCAAAGAGCGCCGTATTTGAAATGCCGTGATCGGCATTTTTAAGCGCTGCTGAAATAAGATTTGGTAAAATGCTTGGACGCATTTGCTCCAAATCTTCGCTAATTGCATTGTTGAGCGTCAGGCTATCTTCGTTTCCATTGTCATTGGAACCAAATTGTTTGGCCAGTTCTTTCGGCATGAAAGAGTAAGTAACACATTCGCTCATACCGCGTGAAGATAGAGCTGAACGCGCCATACGGGCGCGTGAAATACCGACTGTTTCTGCACTGTCATGAACAGTATTTACCGCGCGAACAGAGATGGCTTCTATTTGGTCATATCCAACAATGCGGACAACTTCCTCGACTAGATCGGCTTTACCTTCAACATCATTACGCCATGATGGCGGTGTAACTTTATTACCGTTAATTTCAAATCCAAGATCTTTTAAGATTTTTGTTTGTTTGTCGGCAGGAACATCAATACCTGCGAGTTTTAACGTGTAAGCAGGGTCAAATTCGATTTCTTTTTTCCACGTCGGAACGGCGCCAGCAACAACGATTTCTGATGGTTCTCCCCCACAAAGTTCCATGACGAGCGCTGCAGCATGTTCAATGCCTTCTTGCACGAATTCTGGATCAACGCCGCGATCAAAACGATAACGCGCATCTGAATCCACTTGTAGGTTGCGACCTGTTTTGGCTGTTGTATTTGGATCAAAAAGAGCACATTCGATGAAAACATTTTTTGTGCCTTCGGTCGAGCCTGTTGATACGCCGCCCACAATACCACCAAGACCAAGAACGCCGCTATCATCTGCGATAGCTGTCATACCGTCTTTAAGTTCATAAGATCTATCATTCAGTGCATCGAATTTTTCACCGGCTTTGGCTTCACGCACATGAATGTCACCTTTAACAAGGTCGGCATCATAAACGTGTAGTGGGCGACAAAGGTCAAGTGAGACATAGTTTGTGATATCAACGAGCGCTGAAATTGGACGCAGACCAACGGCTTTTAAGCGGTTTTGCATCCATGTTGGAGAAGGCTTATTTTCAACATTCTTTACAAGACATCCTGTAAAAAGAGGGCAGCCTTTTGTATCTAATATTTTAACATCAATAGAGCTTTTGAAAGTGCCTTTGTGAGGTTCTTTTTTAAGTGGTTTTAATGTACCAAGACCAGCAGCAGCAAGATCGCGTGCAATACCTCGAACGCCCGCGCAATCACCACGATCAGGGGTTAGGGCAATATCAATCACAGGATCATCCATGCCGAATATTTCAGTGAACGGTGTGCCTATAGGCGTGTCTTCAGGAAGGTCAATAATACCGTCATGTTCATCAGACAATCCCATCTCACGTTCGGAAACGAGCATACCGTTTGATTCTTGACCGCGGATTTTTCCTTTTTTAAGAAGGAGATCAGTTCCCGGAACGTAAGAGCCAGCAGGAGCAAAAACACCTTTCATGCCTGTATGCGCATTGGGCGCGCCGCAAACCACTTGAACTTTTTCTTCTCCTGTATCAACGATACAAACACGCAAGCGATCTGCGTCGGGATGTTGTTTGGCACTTTCAACATAAGCTACTTTAAATGGCGCAAATTTTTCCGTTGGATCTTCAACGCCTTCCAGCTCTAAACCAATAGCGGTGAGCTTATCTGTGATCTCTTGTAGAGAGGCATCAGTGTCGAGGTGATCTTTAAGCCAGTTTAATGTGAATTTCATTTTCTTGTCGTTTCCAGTTTTTTCTTAACTTTGTGTTTGTAACATAAATAGCGTGAAATTCATTGGAATTCCAAGATTTTTATATAGATTTTGGACGCTTTCATTGCCATTTTCGGCAAACCAGTAAATTCGTGCCCAATTTTGTTTTAATCCAATGGCATGAAGCTCTAAAACCATCTGTTTTGCTATACCTTGGCGGCGGTACTCTTCGGCGGTAAAGAGATCTTGCATATAACAAGCGGACTCTTTAAATCCAGTCGTTGGGTGTAATATATAATGCAATATTCCGCATAGCTTGCCGCTATCATCAAATGAACCGAGTCCAAAAACACTTTCTTTTGGATTGGTTAAACGCCTCCATGTTTCGGCAGTAATGTCATCCGCTATCTGGTTTAAACAATTGGCGTTCCATAAAGGAAGCCAAGCATCGTAATCTTGTCGTTCTAGTGAACGGATAAGCATTACTTTGCGCCGGTTGCTCTATTTGGACGATTTAATGGATCAAAACCATAGTGCTGTAACCAGCGTGCATCGCTCTCAAAGAAAGTACGTAGATCTGGAATACCGTATTTAAGCATTGCAATACGTTCAACACCCATACCAAAGGCAAAGCCTTGGTATTCATCGGGATCAAAACCGCAGTTTTTAATAACATTCGGGTGAACCATACCGCACCCTAAAATCTCGAGCCAGTCATCACCGGCACCAATTTTAAGGCCGCCATCTTTACGTGAACAACCAATATCCATTTCTGCACTTGGTTCTGTAAACGGGAAGAAAGAAGGGCGGAATTGGACAGGTAGATCATCAACTTCAAAGTACGCGCGGACAAAATCCATGAGGCAACCTTTAAGGTGACCCATATGAATATTCTTATCAATAACAAGACCTTCACATTGGTGGAACATTGGTGTGTGTGTGATGTCGTAATCGGAACGGTACGTACGGCCCATAACAACAACTTTAATTGGCACGCCTTTTTCTTGCATAGCGCGGATTTGAACCGTTGATGTATGTGTACGAAGAAGCTTCTTTGCGGCCTCACCTTGCTCATCCGGATCATCAGGAAGGTAGAATGTATCATGCATTTCACGCGCAGGGTGTCCTGGCGGGAAGTTTAGTGCGGTAAAATTATGCCAGTCATCTTCAATGTCTGGCCCTTCGGCAACATTAAAGCCCATG
>PANS01000027.1 GCA_002708415.1 Micavibrio sp.
AAGCACCTCTTAGTTCATATGACGCTGCTATGACATTTTATAACAACAGCACCATTACCATTCGCTTTGGCGAGTATAATGCAATGCATAACGATCAAACAGGAAATGTTTACCCCTATTGTGGCGAACTTGTCCTTAGTACAACAAGCCTAAACGATGATGGTTCTAGATATATTAACTCCCAATATTTTGATTTAGTAGAAGAAATGTGGCGCATGAATTATTATGGGCTCTATATCAATGCTAGAAATTACGTATGGCGCGCTCTAAATGATAGTGTTGTAGCGCCACCGCCACCGCCAAGTTTTAGGGAAGATATCATCAATGAGATGACAACTACAGTCGAAACAGCGATTGCAGATGGAGTTGCCATTCAAAAATCACAATATACAACAAACCCTCTTTATGCAGAGCAAGGTTGGGCAGGTGCTGGTATTTGGTATAACCAAATAGCACAAGTGAATGGGTCTTTAATTGCGGCAGCAGCCAATGTTCCATATGCTCGAACATTTCCAGCAGTCATGGAATATTATCGGTATAGAAATCTTCAAGCTGGCGAAAATACGACAGATGATATGTTCAGTAGCGAAAGTAGAAACGGAATGGGGATTCCCGCCGAAGTCTATATGGATGTAAAAATTGGTGAAGCGCTCGTCGCCATTAATGATTATTGGGGAGATAGTGAAGAACGTAGCACAGGTAATATTTTTATTGATGTCGTCAATATTATTTTTGGTACAAAAGGCCTATTTGATATGTGTGCCAACGCCGATGTCCATCCAATGGCGCAAATCTCGGCTCTTGGTAAAGGGCTTATTGAAAGTGCCATTCGCAATATTGGTTTTGCCGCTCTTGGTGGTGCCGGCGGATTTTTAATACCTTATGTAGGCCCTGCATTAAGCGCCGCATCAAGTTTTCTTTTCAGCGTTGCCAGCATTGGCATTCTTCTTGGCTTTATTCTATTTTATCTCGTGCCATTTTTACCCTTTCTTTATTTTTTCTTTGCCGTTGGGGGATGGATTAAGGGATTATTTGAGGCAATGGTCGGGCTACCTTTATGGGCGCTAGCTCACTTACGCATCGATGGTGAAGGCCTCCCTGGAGACGCCGCAATCAACGGCTACTTCCTCATTTTAGAGATTTTCATTCGTCCTATTCTCATTGTATTTGGCCTTCTCGCGGCAGTATCCATTTTTGCCGCAATGATTAAAGTCTTAAATGAAATATTCTCTCTTGCCACATCAAACCTTGCTGGATTTGAAGGTGGCACTGCATCTGGATGTGGCGGATCTGGTACAGGTGGAACAGCTCCTGTTGGTAGCGCTGAATGGGTACGCGGTCCAATCGATGAATTTTTCTTTACAGTTATGTATGCCATCCTCGTTTATATGATTGGAATGTCGACATTTAAGCTTATTGATATGATACCAAACAATATTCTCCGCTGGATGGGAACTGGTGTAAATACCTATAATGATCAGTCTGGTGAAACAGCAGAGGGTCTCATGCAGAAAGTATCCGTTGGTGGAAGCATGATTAGTGGTCAAGTTCAAGGAGCATTGAGTCAACTTGGAGGTGTTGCTGGTGGTGTAAGACAAGGTATAGCAGCACAAAACCGAACACCACAGGAATAAAGGGTATGATTAAATAATGACAAAAGCAGGCGTCTTAAAATACACGCTCCTTCCTGAGGTTTTTCCGCGCTTTAAAAATTTGCTCGGCAATGGTTTCTTTGGTCATTTAAGTTTTCTCATCGCCTATATTTTTAACACTGTTCGCATTTTACCAAATAATCACCCCGCACTTTCTAAAGATAAAAACAACCGCTATTCAATCAAACAAGTGCTGGCGGCTGCCGCAAATAACATTGTTTTTTCTAGAAAAAATATTGATCAAATCATTATATTTTTCTCTGTTATTACTGGTCTCATTCTTTTTGTTCTGCAATTCATTACGTTAATAGCAAGCGTTCTAATTAAGTCAGCAAGTGCGCAAGCTACCCTGCCAACAACATATAGTGAATTTTTTATTACCGCCAATCCAAACGAAGATGTCGCTTTTCGTTTGCTGGATTTAGTATTTGGTGTCCCAAATTTCTTTAATTCAAAAGAAATGGCTAATATTGGGTCTTATCATGACGCACTGCGCGCAATGCTAGAATTCTATAGCATCGGCATCTTAATCGTCAGTGTTATCATCATCATATATTTTGTAATCGCTATTGTTGCTGAAACGGCGCAATCGGGAATACCTTTTGGTAAACGCTTTACGCATGCTTGGGTTGCTATTCGTTTAATGCTTTTCTTTGCTCTTATTATTCCAATTACATCAGGAATAAATGGCGGACAATTCCTTGTCTTGGCGGCGGCAAAATTTGGCTCGGGCGTTGCAACAAATGGCTGGATTTATTTTAATGATGTATTAGCGGATAGAACCTCAACGCTAGCTGGAGAAAGAAATTCACTAGTAGCAACCCCCGAAGCTGATATCAATAAAATAGCTGAAATACCCGCCTTCATGCTTATTGTAAGAACGTGTGATTGGGCCTATGGACGAACAGGAAGAGAGATAAAACCTTATATTCTTTGGGGAGAAGGTGATACCGAAAATGAAGAGCTAACAAGTCTTTCTGGAGGAACAACCTTTCAAACTTATGCTGGGCAAGCAGGCGGACAAGATTTAACTCTTGTTTTTGGAATAAAAGATACAACAGCTTATCCAAATGCCATTGGCGGCATACAACCAATTTGCGGATCGATGACATTGCCTGTCTCTGATATTTCAGAACCTGGATCGGCCATCATTCAAACCGCCTTTTTTGATTTCATTAAAGAACTCTGGTTCTTACAAGCCACAGATATGAGCACAGGAGCGTTTGATGGCGTTGACATTTATGCAAGAAATTACACTTTTGTATATATGCCCATAGAACCCAGAGAGGTATATCAAGCTTTGCCTCAAGAATACACGGTAGAAGCCTGGATACAGGGGCTTAACACAAGATTTTCAGGCGATCCATCTACAACACCACCAACAATCGGTATTTTACAACAAGCCGTCGACGCACAAATTGCTGATGGTGATTTTGACTTAACACAAGAGGTTAAAGACCTTGGTTGGGCTGGTGCGGGCGTTTGGTATAATAAGATTGCACAACAAAATGGTGCGCTCGTTTCCTCCATCAAAACAATTCCTCGCGTCAAGCTATATCCAGAAGTTATGGAGGCCGTAAGGCGTTACAAAAGAGAAAACAATGACAACCCATCACCAGAAGATCAATTCACCCCCTCTTCTTCAAATGATTATTCTAGCGCATTTGAAGCAGAACCTTTTGATCGATCTATTGCCATTACACTCAATGCCCCATATCGTTTTTGGATTGATAACCCCCCTGAAAGAGAAACTTCTGGAAACCTTATTCTCGATACAATTAACATTGTTTTAGGAACTAAGGGTCTGTTTGATATGTGTAGAAATGCAGATATTCACCCTCTTGCACAACTCTCCTCTGTGGGACGCGCTATGATTGAGAGCTCTATAGCAGCTGCTGGACTGACCGTTCTAACAACTCTCTTTGGTGTAACAAATAGCACCGTCAGTGCGACAACATTTGCTTTATCACAATTCTTCGGCGCTATTACAGGCGTTGGTCTTCTTATTGGCTTTATTTTATTTTATGTTATCCCGTTTATGCCATTTCTTTATTTCTTCTTTGCCGTTGGTGGATGGGTCAAAGGAATTTTCGAAGCAATGGTTGCCGTTCCGATTTGGGCGCTCGCTCATTTACGCATTGATGGAGACAGTATTCCTGGAGAAGCTGGGTTACAAGGATACTTTCTACTTTTTGAAATTTTCATTCGCCCTATTCTTATTATTTTTGGTCTTATAGCCGCAATAACAATTTTTGCTGCCATGGTTCGTGTTTTAAATAACACATTTTATCTAGCTGTCGGTAACTTGAGCGGATTTGATGCCAGTACTTCTTCTTTTTGTGGGCGAGGAACAGCAACGCCCGCACCAACAGGAAGCGGCGCTTGGGCACGTGGCCCGGTTGATGAATTTTTCTTTACAGTCATGTACGCTATTCTTGTTTATATGATTGGAATGGCAAACTTTAAGCTCATCGACATGATACCAAATAATATTTTACGCTGGATTAGCGCAGAAATATCATCCTTCAATGATAGTAATGAAGATGCAGCATCAGGCCTGCTAACCTACATTTCAATGGGAGGAAGCCAATTTGGTAGCCAAATTAGTAGTGGTGCAGGAAATATAGGCGCAGCATTACAGGCAAGGCCTAGTCAATAAATATGCACAATTAACGATTGCGTAAATGATCCAATAACGGCTCAATGCTTCCGCCGCCGCCGCGCTGAATAACACTAGAAAAATCAGAGCGCTGGGTTAATGACATACTAACGCCTTCAATCACCACATCTATGATTTGCTGTTTGCCATTCTTATCTCTAACGCGCCAATCCACATCAACCTCTGGACCTGAATCGGGCAAAATAACAGTGTTCACAAGCTTATCATTTTTACCAATATCACGAGATGAACGTACTTCAAAACGCTGACCTTTATATTCATCAAAACGTTTTGAATAAACATCAACAACCATTTTTTCAAAGAGTTTTAAATATTCGCTTTTTTGTGAATCGCTTGCTAAAGACCAATTCTTACCAAGAGCAAAACGGCCGATTGTTTTCATGTCATAGTTTTTCTTCAACAAAGATTGAAACCGGTTTCTTTTCTGATCTTGTGATAAAGAGGAATCACTTAAGAAAGAAATAGCCTTCTTCCCCATAATATCAATAAACTCTTCACTTTTAGAAAGTTCTTTTGCCTTTGTATCAGCAGAAACCATATGCAAAGAATTTATATATGGCGTGGCAACAAAAGACTCCAAGGAGTATCTACTCATATGAAAGTCAAGCGCTGAAGCCGAAGAGCTTCCAAGACCACACAAAGCAATGATACATGCTGTAAAAAGATATTTTTTGTTAAACATAAGGGTCTCCCAATAATTACGAAAATATTATTGGCATAAGATGCTCATGATATAAAGTTTTTTTTACGATTGTCTAAAAATCATCATATTCTGGAATATCTGGACCAGCAGCCGAACCAGAAGTTTTCTCATCACGGATAAGAGACTGCCTATTCTGATAATAGGCACTTCTAATCGCTGCATAATAATCAAATGAATTTTTACGAAGATCCTCAATAACATCGAGTAAGCGCTCACGTTCACTTAACACTGTCGCGCTAACGCGCGCATAATCTAACCCTTCATCTTCAACATTAAAAAGATATAAGCGCAAAGGATCGGCGTAACTATCAACAACTATTCCTGCGGCATCACGTGCGCTTGATGGGCCAAGAAGCGGTAGAACGATATACATACCATCTCCAACACCCCATGTAGCTAGTGTTTGACCAAAATCCTCTGGTTCATGTGGAATTCCACCTTCATCAGCAAGATCTAAAATACCGCCAAAACCAGCCAACGTATTGATAACCATACGTGCTGTAGCATTGCCCGCACCTTTTAAGTCACCTTGCAACAGTTGATTTCCAATTGTCACTGGGCTTTTTAAGTTTGTAAGAAAATTACTAACGAGCGTTCTGAAAAATCCAGGTGTTACTGCGCGATAACCACGGGCAGTTGGCTCTAAAATTGCCTTATCTAAAGCCTCATTAACCTGAAGCGTTGCCCTATTAACACCTTCTATAGGATCTGGAATTTCTGAATATCCATCCGCGCCACTCATTTTTCCTGCACAAGCAGAAAGCGATAAGCAAGCCACCATGCCAAGCGCTAAAGTTTTTGATCCCAATTTTTTCATATTTATATCCGATTATTCTTTAATTTACAGCGTTTCTAAACGCTAACCCAATTTACAAGATTTATTTTATCTCTAAAAAGTTAACAATCCCTTCTCCGAATTCTGGAAAATGGATTGTTTTCAATAGTTTATACTTCTTAAACTGTAGCGGGATTGGGGGTAAAATCAACCCCCATCAGCCATCTTCTAGTGTCATAATCACACCTAATCCAAGCAAAAATGTGATAATTGAAGGAAACCACGCAGAAATAAAGACTGGGATTTGTCCCGATGCCCCTAGAGCCTGCAAGAAATTCGAGAGAAAAAAGACCCCAAAACCCATCGCAATACCAAAAACAATTAACAAAAATGTCCCCTGCGCTCTAGGTGGCCGAAGAGAAACTGAAGCTGCTAAAAAGATCATTGCCAAGAACAAAAGTGGTGTAGATAAGAGTTTTTGAAAATGAACCTTTAATGGCGTTGAATCAAATCCAGCTTGTTCAAGTGTTTTTGAAAATGAAAGTAACGACCAAAAAGAAATTGTCACTGGATCTGAAAAACTTTCTTCAATTTCATCAACTGTCAAATCTGTTGCCATAGAAATATAATCTGTGCGCTCTGGTACTTCGTCCAACTTATTCGTATATGCGTCTTTAAACTGCCACTCCCCCTTATTCAATTTGGCTGTTTTGGAATCTACACGCCTTAAGAAATTAAAATTTTTATCAAAGAAAAAAACGATAACATCTTGAAGTTGCCACTCTGGCATTTTAATTTTTCCAGCATGTAACACAGCCATACCGTTTTCATTTTCCTGACGTAACCACAATCCTTGCTTAGATAATGTCACTAAACTCGTTTGTTTATTAAGATACTGCCCCTCAAGCTCTTCATATCGTTTAATAAGATGCGCGCTTAAAGGATTGATCATCGTAATTTGAATAAGGCCGATCAAAAAACCCGATAAAATTAGTGGTGCCATAAATTGCCAAACAGATAGGCCTGATGCCCGCATAACAACGAGTTCAGACCTTTTTGAAAGCTGCCAAAACGTAAACATTGCGCTAAATAAAACAACAAAAGGAAAAATTTGTTGCCCTGTCTCGGGAAGCTTAAACATTCCCATTTGCAATACAGAAAATAAAGGGAACGCCTCAACCTTAGAAGCACGCCGAAGCAATTCCACAACATCAAATAAATACACAATACCAAGTAAGCAAAACAGTAAAGCTACAAAATTCATAAGGTAAAGACGCATCAAATAAAAATTTAACGTCATTGTCATCAGTCTTTTAATCATGATGCCTCCTTTAAATTCTTATTATTTTTCGGTTTATATAACCACTTGTGGCGTGATTTTTCTAACAAAGAGCTTAATAAAAACAATCCTAAAATAATCGGCAAAAACACAAGGGCATACATAAAAATCAACCCAAAAATAGATTGTACAGATTGATTAACACCCGCAAGAAATAAAGATTGCAATAAGACAACGCTCATTGCTGCCATAACAACGCGTTTTCTCTGCCCGCGCCTACTAATAGGCCCTAGTAACAAGAACACGAGAACGATGATCGTAAAGGAAACAGATAAAAACGGCGCCACAATTCTTCTGTGCGCTTCTACCCAAAACACATATTTATTACTCATATCTCTTTTTAATGTTTCATCAGGGTTCAGCAATTCCCAGAATGTACGTTCATCGGGTTCTTTCCAGCGCAAACGAACATCATCTTTTCCCTCAGGTAGATCAATTGAGTATCGGTCAAAATCGAGCCTATTCACGGTGCCTGTCTTAATAGAAAAATCCTGTCGAGACCCCTCATAAACGAGAACTTGCTGCCCTTCATCAGAAACCAGAATAATACCTTTTTTGGCGAGAACCGTCACAGGAGCATCAAGCGTTTTTCGGCTATCGTGAATAATCAATCCTTCCAACTCTCCAGCGCTATTTTTATTATGCACGTAAACTGTCAACTCTTCGCCAATTTGATTGAAAATACCTTCACGAAATAAAAGCGTCGAATACTGCGCCTTAATCACCTGACGCATTTGTTGCATGTTGGATAATGAAGTCGGCGCAAGCCATGTTGTAATAAATAACAGTAAAATCGAAACCATCAAAGATAATGATAAAGCTGGTTTTGCAAGTGCCATCGGTGAAAAGCCAGATGCGCGCATCACCACAATTTCACTATCTGAGATAAGTTTATTATAAACAAACAGGCACGAAATCATCATAGAGATAGGCAAAATCACTTCAAAGAAGCGTGGCAAAGCCATAAGTGTTAAAAGCCAAAAGGCCGAGCTCGATGCTCCAGACTCAATGATGAGTTCCAAAAACCTTAGAGATTGCGTTAATAAAATAATTGCCGCCAAAACAATTGACGTGACGAGTGTCGCCAACGCCAAGTTCTTAAAAACATAGCGGTCATATATATCTTTGCCAAAAAAGAGGGATGAAAACATGGGATACGGGTTTTTACTCTGGCTGTTTTAAAAAATCATATTATGATGATTATCTAGCACGATACTATCGCTAGAGCAAAGAATCACCACCCGATATCAATTTATTCAAAAGAGACTTTTATGACCCTCAATATTATTTTTTCAAAATCGCCTAAAAACATCAAAGACACCCTAATTCTTCCTGTTTATGAAGGTAAAAAAACCATTGGCACTGCTGATTTTCTCAATAATAACTTAAAAAAAACAGTCAATGCGACACTCAAGAAACAAAAATCATTTACAGGTAAAAAAGACGAAATCTATGTTATTCCAACACCGACGGAAAGTGACATAGATCAAATAATCTTAGCTGGCCTTGGCGACAAGAAAGAGTTTAAAGCCCTAAACGTGGAAACGCTAGGCGGCAAGCTATGGCCAATCCTAAAACAACACAAATGTGATAAAGTGTACGCCTTCACATCACATCTTGGTTTAGCGAAAAAGAATGATGAAGCAGAGCTCGCCGCTCACCTTTCTATGGGGTTAAAACTACGCTCATATAACTTTGATACGTACAAGACTGACAGCAAAAAGAACAAGCTCCCTAAAATTACTTTTGGCACAACTGCACAAAACCTTGCAAGCGCCCTTTACAAGGAACTTAGCGCCGCTGCTGATGGTGTATTCATCGCGCGTGATTTGATGAATGAACCACCAAACAATCTATATCCAGCGAGTTATGTTTCTATGGTTCGTAAAGACTTAAAGTCTCTCGGTATTGAAATAGAGGTTTTCGATGAAAAGAAAATGGAAAAACTCGGTTTTCATTCACATCTTGCTGTGGGTATGGGATCAGCAAGAAAGCCACGCGTCCTTATTATGCGCTGGAACGGTCTTCCTAAATCATCCAAAGCAGAACCCATTGCTTTTATCGGCAAAGGCGTAACCTTTGATACAGGCGGTATTTCAATCAAACCTGGCCCAGGTATGGAGGACATGAAGATGGATATGGGTGGCTCTGCCGCCGTTGTTGGTCTCATGAAATCTCTTGCAGCAAGAAAAGCAAAAGCAAATGTTGTTGGTATTGTTGGTTTGGCCGAAAACATGCCATCAAGTAATGCGTACAGACCAGGAGATATTATTAAGTCGATGGACGGAAAAACCATTGAAGTCCTGAATACAGACGCCGAAGGGCGTCTCGTCCTTATTGATGCCCTTACATATATCCAAAAAACCATTAAACCAAAAATGATGATAGATCTAGCCACCCTTACAGGCGCAATGATGGTTGCTCTTGGTACAGAATATTGCGGCGCATTCGTGAACCAAGACAAACTTTGGGATCAACTCAATGAGGCAAGTAGTCAATCTGGTGAAAAATTATGGCGTATGCCTCTTGATAAAGCGTACAAAGATGAAATGAAAAGCAAAATCGCGGACTTAAAAAACCTTGGTGGTCGCTTTGGTGGTGCCTGTTCTGCCGCAGGTTTCCTTCAGCACTTCATTAAAGACGATAAGGTCGCATGGGCGCATTTAGATATCGCAGGAAAAATGATCCATAAATCTGATTCGGCGACAGTTCCCGCAGGCGGTATTGGTTTTGGTGTACGCGTACTTGATCGTCTCGTGGCCAATAATTACGAGAAAAAATAAACGCTTATGTCTAAAGCTAAATCCACTGAAATACGTTTTTACCACCTTCAAAAACAAACGCTTGATCAGGCTCTGCCCCTTATTCTAGAAAAGGCGTATACAACCAAAAAAAACGTGGTTGTACGCCTATCTGATGAAAAAGAAGTAACCCGTATGAATGGGCATCTCTGGTCTTATAAAACGGATAGCTTTATGCCGCATGGTTGTAAAAAAGAAGGCAACGCTGACAAACAACCTATTTGGCTTACAGACAAGGATGAGAACCCTAATGGTGCGAAAATTATTATCCTCACGGGCGGGGCACAAAGCAAACATATAAATGATTACGACCTGTGTTGTGAAATTCTTGATGGACGCAGTAATGAACAAGTGACAGAGGCCAGAAAAAGGTGGAAAACCTATAAAGAACAGGATTTCAACATTACCTATTGGATGCAGTCAGATAGTGGCGGTTGGGAACAAAAAGCTTAACAAAAATCATAACCGCAAAGAAAAAGGGCAGAGAGATTCAGCCCTTTTTTTCATCTGTATAAAAAAATATAATTAGTGCGCTGCGCCTGCAGCAGCTTCTTCTACAACAGCGGGGGGCAACTCTGCTTCTTCAGCAGCAATACGTCCTGCATTTGGAAGAGCCGCTTGTGAACCTGACAAAGTACGGAGCCAAGCTATTAAGGCCGCGCGATCAGAAGGTTTTTTTAAGCCTGCATAATTCATCTTTGTACCAGGTGCATATTTCTTCGGCTTCCAAAGAAACTTGTTCAATTCTTCGTAAGTCCAACTATTCGTACCATCTGCATTTAAAGTACCAGAATAAGAATACCCAGCAACAGACTGTTTAGTTTGTCCAACAATACCCCATAAATTAGGACCAAGACCATTTGATCCACCTTGATCAAAACTGTGACATGCCCCACACGCTTTAGACATTTTTTGTCCACGCTCAATATCTGCTGTGGCTAACAGCGCTAAAATCGGCTCAGCCTTTTTCTCAAGTTGGGGGACACTTGAACCTGTGTCTGCTACTTCAATAGGATAAGCATTTTCTTTTAATTCTTCTGAATTAACAATATTATCCGCAAAAAAGCCTGATAACATCGCCACAATACCCGCAACAAGAATCGCTGCAAAAATTTTATTAAATTCCATACCACCCATGAGTATTCCGCCTTATTTCTATTTCATTTAAATATTTCTAAAGACGAATTATTCTTGCGTCTTTGAGAGTTTTCCCACTATACCAATAGATAAACTATTGTCGAGAGTGGTTTACAAAAATAGGATGTAGTATTAGCGAAAAAAAAATTCAAGACCTATTATAAAAAAGAAAGAAAACTATGACTCAAAAAATCGCATTCCAAGGCTGTCACGGCGCTTATCACGAACAAGCCGCGCTTGAAGTTTATCCAAACGCCCAAACTCTGCCCTGTGAAACCTTTGAGGAAACCTTTGATGCCGCCCAAAATAATGAGGCTGATATGGCTATTATTGCTACTGATAACACGCTAGCGGGCCGCGTTGCAGACGTACACCGCCTACTTCCACAAAGCGGCCTGCATATTATAGGTGAAACATTTCTACCCATCCATCATGCCCTCATTGGATTAAAAGGCGCTACTATTGAAGGACTTACAGACGTCCATAGTCATGTTCACGCGCTCCCCCAATGCAGTAAAATTATTCAAGAACTAAAACTTAAAAAACATGTCCGTGCCGATACAGCTGGCTCTGCCCAAGATGTTTTAAAAATGAATGATCCAAGCCAAGCAGCTATAGCGTCTAAATTGGCCGCCGAAATTTATGGGCTTGAAGTCTTAAAAGCCGATATCGAAGACGTTTCTCATAATACAACACGTTTTATTTTCCTCTCAAAAGAAGCCTATGTGCCAGAATATGATAAAAATAAAACCTATATCACCAGCTTTCTTTTTGAAGTACGCAATATTCCAGCAGCCTTGTTTAAGTCTCTAAGCGGTTTTGCAACCAATGGCATTAACATGGTGAAACTTGAATCTTATGTTGATGAGAAATTACAAGCCGCGCAATTTTACGCCGATGTTATGGGACACCCTGAAGAAAGGTCGTTACAACTTGCTATGGAAGAGCTTGGCTTTTTTGCTAAAGATGTTCTCTTAATGGGAACATATGAAGCGCACGAATTCCGCAGTAAATAAGGATTTAAACCAGAAAAACAACAAGATTTTGCTTTTTAATAATTCTAATGTTAGGCTCACAATCAAATTGAGATAATATACAATAATTAGGAAATAACGATGCCCGCACATTCAGAACTTGCCGCAAAACTATTAAGAGATGCAGCCGCCTTCTTTCAAACAATTGCTGAGCAAAATCCGCCTTTAAAAGAGCAAATGGATGAAAATGCAGATGTTTTTAAGCAAGTTGCAGATCTTGTTGAATCGGATCCAAACGGCATTATTGAAGAACAGTAATGAATAGCGTTAAAACGCTAAGTCCCATAACCAAATTCACAATTAATTTTTGCCAGTTAATCGGTTCGTTTTGAAAAACCTTTAAGGTTTTTGAAAAACTTCTATTCGCACTTTCATCAAAATATTTCTGCTTTACTTCAATTTTTTGAAATTTTCGACTACGGTGCAGGACTTTTGCCTCTTTCATAGCACGATTAAGCCCTGAAACAGTTTTGTAGCGCTGCCATTTATTAAAACCAAATTTCTCATCATCATAATTCTTATACGTATAGATGGAGTATTCACTGACCTTGTCAGGTTTATCTATAGGCATAACAAAATGCTGATGCGTAATGTGATCCATATAATTCTCTTTTTTATGTCGGCTTGAAAGTCTAGGAACTCTTAAAGTCTAAAATAGCGGTAAAATAGTTAACAAAAAGTTAAAATTTTATTGAAAATCAAAAAATAGCTGTTTCCTTGTGTTTACAGCGCAAAGCCTATAGAATTAAATTTCACATATCGCGTGATTCTCTTCTTTTTCACGCCTCTTCAATCATCAAGATCAATATCTAATAGAGTTTTCCTATGGCGCGTAAAAAATATAAAATCAAAACCAAAAAACAAGGCTTCATTGCCCGCATAATTCCTGAAAGCATGAAAGCTTTCATCGCAAGACGTATTGTCGATTCATTAGGTTTCTTTGGTTTAATTACAGGCGCTTTCCTAACGCTATCTATCATAAGCTATAACGCCACAGACCCCTCTCTAAATACAGCATCAACAAATGACCGTATTATGAACTGGATGGGTTCATCAGGAGCAATGTTAGCCGATCTATTTTTACAAACGCTAGGGCTTGCCTCTATCCTCTTTGCTTTTGCTTTTGCCATTTGGGGAGGGAGCCTTCTTAAACGGCGCTCATTAACTCCCTTTGGCCTTAGAATCGTTGCGCTCGTTGCTTCAGTATTCATTCTCTCCATCACTTTTGCCCGCGTGCCAAGTGGTGACTGGTTACCACAATCTTATCTCGGCGGTAGCATTGGTTCACTCATGTTCCAAAATATTAGCGATGCATTCCACTTTCTTACATTGCCCTACCCTTATATCATCGCAAGTATTATTGCTGGCTTAGTCGGTTTAACAGCCTTCTTATATGCTGCAGGGACGCGTAAAGAAGAAGTTCTATACGCAGCATCACTTGCTATTTTTGCTATTAAAACGCTAGCAATCGGTATGTATAACAAAATCATGGGGGCTTATGATTGGGTACGCCATTACAGCGATGAATCATATGTGCCTAAAACACGTACAGTGAAAACAAAAAAACCTAAAATTGAAAAAACAGCAAGAAAACAAAAAACGGCTGTACTTGAATCACAGCATGTTGATGCGATTTCTGTAGCCACTCCTGCCTCCACGCCAACCGATATTAAAGTCGTACAGCCCCAACAAACCGATAAGCATGCAGGTGTTAACCAACAACGATTTCAGCTTTTTGATGGTGGTGAATGGGATCTACCATCGGTGGATCTATTAAACGAAATGCCAAAAAGCGCAGGCGATGCAAACATGGATGAAAATGCGCTTCGTATGAACGCAGAACTTCTCCAAAATGTTCTTCAAGATTTTAACGTTAAAGGTGATATCGTCAGCATTCATCCTGGCCCTGTTGTTACACTATATGAATTAGAACCTGCTCCAGGCACAAAGACATCACGTGTTATTGGTTTATCCGATGATATTGCACGTTCTATGTCTGCCATCTCTGTTCGCGCGGCCGTTGTTCCTGGCCGTAATGTCATTGGAATTGAATTACCCAACAAAATTCGTCAAACCGTTTATTTCCGCGAAATGTTGGAAACGAAAGATTACGAGCAAACAAAAGCCCATCTTCCAATGATCTTAGGAAAAGATATTGGTGGTAAACCGATTATTGCTGACTTAGCGCGCATGCCTCACTTGCTTGTTGCTGGTACAACAGGATCTGGTAAATCCGTGGCCGTTAACACAATGATCTTATCGCTGGTTTACAGCCTACCGCCTGAAAAATGTCGCTTCATCATGATTGATCCGAAAATGCTGGAGCTTTCAGTCTATGACGACATTCCACATCTTTTAACACCTGTTGTGACAGAGCCAGGCAAGGCCATCGTTGCTCTCAAATGGGCGGTTGCTGAAATGGAAGAACGTTACCGTGCCATGTCTAAACTTGGTGTCCGTAATATTGATGGCTATAATGCTCGCCTTGCCGAAGCACGCAAAAAAGGCGAATCAATTATGCGTAAAGTTCAAACGGGCTTTGATCCTGAGACTGGTAAACCAACCTATGAAGAACAACCTCTTGATCTAACGGATCTGCCTTATATCGTCGTTATCGTTGATGAATTTGCTGATCTTATGCTGGTTGCTGGTAAAGAAGTTGAAAACACGATACAGCGATTGGCGCAGATGGCACGTGCTGCTGGTATTCACATCATCATGGCCACGCAGCGTCCATCGGTAGACGTTATTACAGGGGTAATTAAAGCCAATTTCCCAACCCGTATTTCCTTCCAAGTCACATCAAAAATTGACTCGCGTACGATTTTGGGCGATGGCGGCGCAGAGCAACTTCTTGGTATGGGGGACATGCTCTATATGGCCGCTGGCGGTCAATTAACACGCGTACACGGTCCATTTGCCACTGATGAAGAGGTCGAGAATGTTGTAAACCATCTTAAAGCGCAAGCAGAGCCTGCTTACCTCGAAGATATTACAGAAGGTGGCGGCGATATCACAGGTGGAGGCCTTGGTGGTATGTACGGTGAAGGCGATGAAAAAGTTGATGAGCTTTATGATCAAGCCGTAGCCATCGTTGCCAAAGAGAGAAAAGCCTCAACAAGCTTCATCCAAAGGCACTTACAGATCGGCTATAATCGCGCCGCCCGCATTGTCGAAGAAATGGAAAAACAAGGCGTTATTGGCCCTGCCAACCATGTTGGTAAACGAACTATCCTTGTCCAAGATTTGGATGAAGTGAGTTAAGTAGTAAAACGCCTAGCCCAAACAGAATGAACGAGTCTTATATCATTTGGCACGACACGCCCTGCCCTCACTTGCGCCGAAATATCTGGGAATGGTGAACCCTGACCGATTGCACCATCTCGTGACATATGTCCTTGCAAATAGGCCTGCTCAAAAACAGTCTTTGCAGTAGCCGCAATCGCCAGCTCTTTTGGCAAATCTAACCGTGCGATATTCGATTCTGCCTCATGATCAGGAACTTGCATTTGAAAGCAGACTCCATCATCACCTAACGTTAATTTAGTTATTCCATCACTATGAATAAAACCAAACGGTAATTTTCGACCGTCATAAATTTCGACTTCACCAAATGCACGCATTGTACTTCTCCTTACTATGATTTATTTATAATTCCATAATTAAAAAGAGCAAGAAGAATATGAAAATCTTCAAAATTTCTCTAATTCGCCTTTATTTGGCCTGACTTTTTACCTATCAATAAAGAATGAAGAAAATTATTCCGTTACTAGCTGTTTTAACAGTGATTTTGATGCCTTTTGACGCTTTGGCTAAAAAATCCAGCTCAAATGCACAGGCTGATATCCAAAAAGCAGAAGAATACTTACGCAATCTCACAACGGCCAAAGCTGACTTTATTCAGCGTGCCCATAATGGTGCCCGTTTAAGCGGAACTTTCTATCTTGATCGCCCAGGTCGTTTACGCTTTGAATATAACGAGGTAGAAGATTTTATCGTTGCTGATGGATTTTTTATTTATTTCTTTGATTCAGAACTTCGCGAACAAACAAACGCTCCAATCGGTCAAACATTAGCCGATTTTCTATTACGCAAAGATTTAACCCTTACGGGTGACATTCAGGTTCAAGAAATTGGTCAAGAAAGCGGATTGAAAACCTATCTTCTTGCCCAAAGTGATGATTTGGCCGCAGGTTCAGTGAAGCTATTTTTTACAAAAGTGCCGTTTGCCCTTAAAAAATGGCAGGTCACCGATGCCGCCGGAATGACAACAGAAATTGAGCTCAAAAACATGGAAACAGATATTAAGCTCACCAACTCTCTCTTCGGCTTCATCCATCCCGATAAGAAAAAGCAAAGCTATAACGAATAAGCTTTATCTCACCGCTTGAGAGCGTTAAAATTCAATCTTTATGTAAGGATTCTTTAATGCTCAATGATGGCCCGCTTGATTTACTCATACGCCAACTTTCGTCCCTTCCTGGATTAGGAAGTCGTTCAGCCAAGCGTATTGCTCTTCACTTACTCACGAATAAAGACAAGATCATGGATCCTTTGGCCAAAAATCTTGAGTATGTTTCCAGCATCATCGTCCCTTGCCAGTCTTGCGGAAACTTAGACGAAGGTGATACATGCCGTATTTGCCGCAACCCAAAAAGAGAACGCAATGTTGTCTGTGTTGTGGCAAGTGTAGCCGATCTTTGGGCGATTGAACGGACAGGATCTTTTAAAGGCATCTATCACATTCTTGGCGGCACGCTTTCGGCGCTTGATGGTATTGGCCCAGATGATCTTAATATTGAACCATTAGTAGAAAACGCCAAAGGCGGAGAAATCACTGAAATGATCCTCGCCCTTAGCGCCACTGTCGATGGACAATCAACCGCGCATTACATTAACGACCAGCTTCATGGAAGCGGCATCAATATCACCCGCCTCGCGCATGGTGTCCCTGTTGGCGGGGAATTAGACTATCTTGATGACAACACCATCAGTACCGCGTTAAAAGCCCGTAAATCAGCTTAATACTACTCTTTTTCAGACACGTACAACACACCAGCACTTTCAGCAGCAAGCGCTGCAATATAAACATCTTGCGCGCCTTTGCCTGATCCACCACTAATCGCAACGTCATAATAAACACCTGCTGGAAAATAATGATCATTCGCCGTTGCAACAGCGGTATTATCACCAAAATTTAAAAACACAGGTTCAGTCGCATAAATGCTAATCACCTTGGTCTCTTGATCAAACGCTATGCTATTACGCACTGATGTTACCGATGTGTTCAATGTATGCGCTCCATTATCACGTAGTCTTAAGGCGGGAATAATATTGTTATCTGCATCTTTAGGAAGAAGAGTTGTCATTTTAAAATCCTTTCGAAAATAAAAAAGCCCGCCTTTTATCCAAAAGACGAGCATTGTGTTCATATTATAAAAGCGCACTTATGGCGCTATATATAGGAATAATTACCTATTTTATTGATTTTGTCAAGTATGAATCATTCAAAACATATTAACGTCTTAAATGAGGGGTTTTAAAGCCAAGATGCCCCCAACAGACCATGACAACAAGCCACCCCATTAAAATCACAGCGTTACCATAAGGATGATAGAGCCAAAACATATCAACCATAACCAAAAGAGCAATAACCAACATACCAACCCAAGCCAAAGTTTTACGACGGCGCTTAACCGTCAAAACATAAAAAAACATTGATAGTGGTGGTAACAGAAGAACATACAAACCATAGGCACCAATAAAACCCGTATCTAAAAAACGTGCCATAAAGAAAGAAGCTGAATCAGCTGCCATATCAGGATGGATAAGAAATAAGATTTTGGAAATGCCCACACCGCCTCCTACCAAAAAATAGGCATCTGGCCATGGAAAAAAAGTAACCCGTCCAACCATCAGATATAAGAAAACAACTCCAATCAAAAAGAGCGGTAAAAATACAATGATATTTAAACGAACAAAAGAACGACTAGCTGTTAAAGACATTTGCAAAAAACAAATAAGAAAAAAACTTATAATCATTACTACATACGGCATAATTTTTGCTATAAATGATTGGTCTACAAATTCTTTTTGATTGTAAAAGTCATAGAAAAAATGACTAAATTCAAAATAAAGTGTTTTAATTGCCGTAATTTCATTAGGATATAATGTGCAAAAACTAATCCATAAAATGAAAAGAAACACTCCAATCATCCATAGAGAATAATCAACAAAAAAAACTCTATTTAAAATATTTTCCTTATCTTTCCGTGTATCCGTTTCCAACGAAGATAGTAGTTTATCTGGAAGAGACGTATCTTTATTGCTCATTTTATCAATGATCAGCCAGAAAATACGGGAAAGACAAATGATGCTGGAAAAAATGAGAATAAACCCCAAAAGGTCTAAAGCATCAGGATAAAATGCTATAAGAGCAGTAAAGCTAAGACTTAAAATAAAAAATAAAAAGACGTATATTTTTTCTACTGCCAAAAAGGACATTATTTTGTCCTACTCTCCGTATCATTATGAGCAAGAACTATCATTGAGCGAGACTTATCTTTTAAGTTTTTATTCGAAAATTTATGAGAAAATCGAAGAGCTTTATTAGCTATACCATACCTATTTGCTGCTTGCGCAACGTTTGCCAAACTGTTCCAAGCATCAGCTTGATATGGATTAACAAACAAAGAGGCTAATAACTCTTTTTCTGACAAAAATAATAACTGCTGAGACAAAAGAGAATACTCATCCAAATCATATTGATCTTGATAAAATTTTGCCTGCTCTAAATGATGTTTAGCTGTTTCTTTTGGTGAAGCGCTAAAAACACAAATAACACCAAGCAAAAGAGATAGACAGAAGAACCCTGATATCAAATAAACAACAATGCTTGTTTCTCGCGTTAACGAAAACAACATAAAAAGCCTCTTAAAAAAGATAATTAAAGTTTAGTTATTATAATACTCTTTATAGCGACTGTAATAATAAACAGCATCACCATAACCGTATTTTGAGTGCCGTTTAATATCCACATTCGTTAAGACGAATGCTAGCGCACCATAACCAAAATCTGCAAACTGTTTTACACCTGCGCCCACAACTTCTCGCGGAGTATCATCCCATGACACAGCATAAAGAGTTTGATCGGAATGTGTTGCAAGAACACGAGCATCTGATACTGCCAAGCAGGCTGGGCTATCAAGAATAACAAGGTCATAAGCCTTCCGTAAAGAAGCGATAAGTTTACGCATACGGTCTTTGCTAATCAAATCAAGTGCATTGTTCGGCACAGAGCGCGCGTAAATAACATGCGCACCAGACGAATCATCACGTTTAATCACTTCATCTAGATCAGCCTTACCCGTTAAGAACTCAACAATAGTGTTATCTGGACGTACACCAAAAGCATTATGAAGATTAGGGCGACGTAAATCACAATCCACAACAATCACTTTTTCACCTGATTTTGCCGCAATACGGGCCATCCATGATGAAAGTGTTGTCTTACCTTCGCTTGGCAAAGATGATGTAATTGTTACAACCTTCGGACGCTCTGCTGGATCATTAGACCGCAGATTTAAAACCATACGTAGCGTGCGAACCGATTCTGCGACATTAGAGGCCGGTTTACTTAAGATGTAATCACCAATTGGCCCACTACCCAATTTCTCAACTTCTGGAATAACGCCAAAGCAAGGATAACCATTTTGTGTTTCAAGCTGTGATGACGTTCTATAAGCATTATCCAGTTTCTCCAATAAAAGCGCGATTGCAATGCCTAAGAAGAATGATGCTGCTGCAGTTAAACTCAAGAAAAGTGGCTTATTCGGATATGATGCACCACGCGGCACTGTCGCATAAGAAATAACACGCGCTTCGGCTTCTTGCAGAGCTTCTTGATCGTCAGATTTTTTATATGTTTCTAAAAAAGTGTCGAAAATCATTTGGCTAGAATCTGATTCACGCGCTAACTCACGCAACTTAATACTTGCCTTATTTTCTTTTTGCTTAAGGTTTTCAATCTCATCAAGACCCGCTTCTAATGCTGCAACACGCGCTTTTGCAACATTCAACTCGGCGGCAAGCGTATCGGCAACAACCTCCATCTCTGAACGCATTTTATTGCGTAAATCTGCCAGCTCTGATCTGGCATTGATCATTCTAGGATGCTGCTCCCCATAAACAGAAGATAGCTCTGATATGTTGCGACGAATAGATGACTCTTCAAGTTTCAAATTTTGAATAATCCTTGAATTTATCGCTTCTGATGTTGTTTCAATATTTTCTGGGTTTTTAATCCACCCTTTAATTTGATCTAGACGAGCTGATGCTTCTGCTTCTTGTGCCTTAGCCATCACTAATTGAGAGTTAAGCTCAGATAGTTGCTGCGCCGTCACTTCAACACGCGCCCCAACAACAAGATTATTTTCTGAACGATACCGCTCAACCGCCGCTTCAGATTCACGTACTTGTGTCCTTAAACCATCTAAACGCTTATCAAGCCATTCAGTTAATTTTTGCGTTGCTTTAAACTTTGTCTCCAAGCGTTGATCAATATATGTATCAACAATAGTATTCGCAATCAGAGCAGCCTTCTTAGGATCTTCAGATGTATATTCAATCTGCAATACAAAAGAACCTGGGATCGGACGCGCTGTAATATTTCTTAAGAAACGATCAATAACAACTCCCATCTCTCCACTCATTAAGTTTAAAGATGTTTCCCGTTCTTGATCATAAACAGACAGAGCTTTAAATCGGCTATCTTCACTTTCCGATTTAGGAGCTAAAATAGAATCAATAGCGCGAGATTTACCCACCTGTATACGCGGATTAAACTCTGGATCATTTAACAAATCTAAACGATCAATAACCTTTGCGGCTAATGTTCTAGACTTTAAAACTTCTGCTTCACTTAAAATGAGCGTCGTATCGACACGCATGCTTGATATAAGAGCACGAAGTTCTGGCGCAGGATCAGATTTATTTTCAATCATGATAAGCGCTTTAGCCGAATAGCGCGGCTGAACCATGTTCACGAAAACAAAAACAAGAGCAAGGGAGATCACCATAACAGCCAAAATAAGAAGCTTGCGGCGCCACAGCATAAGCAGGAAATTTCTTAGATCAATTTCCAGATCCTGCATTCTATTACCAAACATAACTGAAGGGTCTTTATAAAGACTATTTCCTTCACCCATTTGGTTCACTTTTTGATTAGCTTCGCTCATAAAATTAAAAAACTTCTAAAATAATCTCTCTTGAATAAAAATAATGTCGCCAGGCTTCACTTTTTCACTTGTTGTTGTGTTCATAGGCTCTGCAGGCGCTTCATTTCCACGTAAAATTTCAACACTCTTACGATTAGCACGATACGTAAAGCCGCCACTAATGGCAACAGCTTGGAGCACACTCATCCCCGCAATATAATTATAACTTCCAGGACGACGTACCTCACCCAAGATATAAAAAGGCCTGCTTTCTGCAATTTCGATAGAAACGCTCGGTTTTTTCAAATAGCCTTGACGCAGCTTCACCTTAATAGCTTCTTCTGCTTGTCTTAATGTCAAACCTTCCACGTTAATATCACCAATCAAAGGAAATGCAATACTGCCCTCACTACCAACACGGTAATCACCTGAAAGTTCTTTCTCACCAAAGACATTAATCTTCAACTTGTCCTCTGGTCCTAGAACATATTCATCAAATTTTTCAATCGCCTGCTCATTTTTTGTCACAGACATGCTAGATGCTTTTGTTTCTATGCTTTGTGGTAAAGCCTCAACTTCAGTTTTAATTTTTTCTTTATTCTGGGTTTTATTGAAATTTGTAGCCTTTTTCATTGGCGCCTCTTTTACTGGCTGTACCAACTTAGTATCGACCTTAGATATATTTTTCTCAGCAAGGGCGCTCTCTTCTGCAAAAGAAGAGTTTAAAAATGGCGCACAGACAACCATCAACCCAAGAAGGGCAGATAATACCATCACACAAAAATTGCCTTTTATTTTAACCATCACGACCAGAACCGATCATAGAAATATAGATTTAAGCTTGCGAATCAAAACAAACTTTCTTTAAGTGTAAGGCATTTTCAATATTCCGTACAACAAAAATTTGAAAATTTATATTAAAAGCAACCATTTAGAGATTTTACCTCTCTAAAAAAGTACATTATTACATATTACAACCGCGCATTAAGACGAACCATTAACTGATGACGATCAAAATCTAAACCCTGTACGCTACTCTCACGTGCCTTAAAGTCATAATGTCCAGAAACCGAATAACGCGGGTTAATGACATAGCGCAGACCAGTTCCAATAGAGAATATCTCATCTTCACGAGAGCTTTCTTGGAAGTCAGCAAGCGCTTTATCTACAAACGCATCAAAAAACAAGTTATGTAAAAATTCATAGTCTAACTTTATACGCCCCTGAGAGAGTACAGCCGCAGCAAGAACCTGATTATCCTCGGCAATTTCACGGCGAAGCGCCAAATTCAATGTCGCTTTCTTACCTAAATTCCAACTAATATTTCCAGCCACGCGGGAACTTGACACATCATCAATTTGATTAGATTTATAATTACGCGAACCATAGCCCACGCCCAAATATCCCTCAACAAGCCCTTTATAAGCAAACTCCCAGCCGCCAAGAAATCCAATATTTTTGCTATCACGCTCGGGGCCTGAAAAAGATCCTGACTGAAAATCTCCCCGCTTATAATCTGTATCCGTTACACTCACAGAAACAAATGGCTGGTGATTTGGTAAAATATCATAAGAGGCACGCGCTTCAATTTCAGTTAAAGAGCGATCAGCATCTTGTCTTACAACGGCCTGACCAAAACGATTTTCACCATCATCAAAAGAAATCGTATTATAGCGCCCAATAAGAGAAAGACCTAAACGATTAGGGTTATAGGAAATACCAAAAGCCGAAGCAAAGGTCTTAAAACGAATAGGATCTTTAGAAAAATTAGTTAATAAATTTTGCCCTCTTTTCTCATGCCCTAAATTATAAGAGACTTCAAATGGAAAACTAATGTCATGGCGCATTTCCAGCGAACCATTCAAACGCGTCCTAAAATTTAACGTGTCTTCGTCACTATTACTTGCATACTTGTTATAATCACCCTCAACAAGAAACCCAAAATTATGACGCCCCACATCTTTGCGCACCAAAAGCGACGGATTCACAATAGTGATAAAATCACTCTCTGTATAATTTTCTGTGGCAAAAATATTATTATCATATTTTTCCGTTACCTTCATCAAAGGGTATATTTCCAATCCACGCCAACGCACAGCAACAGGTTGCAACTGGGGATCTAAGCGCTCACTAACAATTTTTAATGCTTGCCCGTCAGGCTCTCTTTTATTTTGGCGAACGTCACCAAGCCCTTTAGGCGCTTCAACCATAACCGATTCAAACGTCTCAGCGTGCACGGTAACATTATTCGATAAAACGAATAATACACAAATAGCCCACAGTATTATGGTATAGCGATGACGCATACTCTAAAGCCTTAAGTTTTCTAAAATCTTCTGAAACGATCGCCAGAAAAGAGAATCACTTATAAAGTATAGTCATATTTTTTAAAAGATACTAGAGCTTATCCACAGATGTGGATAAAATTATCCTGCTGAAGCAGGGGTTTGCCCCTCTTTAATCAACAAATATTCAGGCTCATTTCTACCTAAAGGTAAGCTCGTAAGATGAACATAAATTTCAATCGGCGTACTTGTTGCTGAAGCAATATCATCAAGCTCTTCTAAGGCCGCCGCAAAACGAGAAGCCGCTTCACGCGGTTCATTTTGATGCTGTATGCGCTGTAAAAGCAACGAATATTCATTTTTGCCTGTTTGTCCGATAATATCGCTCTGACGACGCAACCGAACAAGATGATGGGCTAGCTTAGAAATAGCAAATTCCGCCCCATACGGCCCATCACGGCTTTCAATCTCAGAATAATTCTTAATACCAATACTTAAAACGTGAGCTAACTCACTATAGCGACTACCGCGATCAATTGCCGAAAGAAAAAGCTGATTAAAGGCTGATTTCGCAATAACACCGCCAGCACTTGGAAAATCTTCAGATTCATCCCCTATGGAAACAACCATATCTATCAAGTTTTGAGCATTTTCTAATTTTTCTTCAACATCCTGATTATCCAGCGGTTTACGTATAAAATTATTACACCCCATCACCAAAGCGCTCTCGATATCCAAATTCTCATCCCCTGTCACAAGCACCACATATGGATAAGAAGAAATTGCGCGCCTGATGTTCAAAATAATAGCACTTGCATCTTTCATTGGGGACGGATCAATAAAAATCACATCAAACGGCCCATCTGCAGAGATTTTATCAATTGCCTCACTTTTTACACGCTCTTCAAGAACCTCATGCCCTTTAGCGATTAACTTTGAAGATAAGAGCTGAGAAGCCTCTGGATCGCGATCAATAATAAGAATTTTCATAAGTTTACCTGTTTGTATAACAAGATGTTTTAAGGCACGAGTAAATAACTATCTCCATTGTGACCCTAACTTATTAAAAAATAAACAACATATTTCAAGCATTCGGCCAAAAGCTGGTTTTTTTGCTATTTGTTGAAATATAATTACTTTGACTTATTCACCTCTCTAAGCTACATAAATCCCAGAATACATAGCTTTTTCAATACCCTTCCTAAACAATAAAAGGAAAAATTTATGGCAATACATTTGCACAAAGGCGACCTACCAAAAGACGTACAGTTTAGCTCTTCGGTTGCCATTGACACAGAAACACTTGGCTTAAATCCTGCGCGCGATAAACTTTGCCTCATTCAGCTTTCCGATGGCCGTGGTGATGCTCATATCGTACAACTTAATCGTGACACCTATAATGCGCCAAATATCAAAGCACTCATGGAAGATAAAAACACCACTAAAATTTTCCATTATGCTCGTTTTGACATTGCTATTTTAAAAGCTTACTTAAATGTTGAATGTACTCCTATTTATTGCACAAAGATTGCATCGCGCCTTTGTCGTACCTATACAGATCGCCACGGCTTAAAAAATGTTGTCAGCGAACTGGCCGGCGTTGACCTAAACAAACAACAACAAAGCTCTGATTGGGGTGCTGAAGAACTCTCACAAGAACAGCTCGATTATGCTGCAAGCGACGTTCTATATCTCCATACTGTAAAAGAAAAATTAGACAGCATGCTCGCTCGTGAAGGGCGTGTAGACCTTGCTCAAGAATGTTTTAACTTCTTAAAAACGCGTGCCGATTTAGACCTGCAAGGTTGGAGCGAATTTGACATTTTCCAACACTAAAAACATATAAAAACAAAAACAAAGACAAAATAATGACGAACATAACAGCGCTCAACTCTGCAAAAAACACCATACAAACAGAAATAGATGGTTTGGCTGAACTCGCAAGAACACTAGATGAAAATTTCACGAATGCAATTGAAACTATTCACAATATGAAACAGACAAGCCGTGGCCGTTTAATTGTCGCTGGCATTGGTAAAAGTGGGCACATCGCCAATAAAATGGTCGCAACACTTGCCTCAACAGGAACGCCTTCTTTCTTTGTTCATCCTGGCGAAGCGGCGCATGGTGATCTTGGTATGGTAACAAAAGATGACGTTGTCCTCATGATCTCTAATTCTGGCGAAGGCCCAGAACTTGCAGCGCTTATGACATACACGCGTCGCTTTGATATCCCTTTAATTGCCATCACAAGTAATTCAAATAGCGCCCTTGCACAACATTCCGACATATTACTTTTAACACCGCAAATGCCCGAAGCTTGTCCGAACGGTCTTGCGCCCACAACATCGACAACCGTGACGCTTGCGTTAGGTGATGCGATTGCTGTGGCATTACTTGAAAAAATGAACCTTACACCAGAACAGTTTGGTGTTTTCCACCCGGGCGGCAAATTAGGAAAAAGACTAACACCTGTTAATGATGTTATGCACCCAAAAGAAGAGCTGCCGCTCGTGAATTCCCAAGCAACGATGGATCAAGTTATTGTCCTTCTCACAGAACATAATCTTGGTTGCGTTCTTATTACCGATGATGGCCAAAACGTTACAGGCATTGTAACAGATGGTGATTTAAAACGTCACATGGACACAAACCTTTTACAGAAATCTGTTGCCGATGTGATGAGCGCAAACCCAAAAACAATTTCAGAAAAATCTCTTGCCGTCGAAGCCCTTAAAATTATGAGTGGAACACCCGATCAATATATTACAAGCTTGGTGGCAACAGATGACAAAGGCAACCTAAGCGGCCTAATACGCTTACAAGATTGTCTACAACTAGGCATTGCCTAAACACAATAATTTATATGAATGAAGAACGCCTCACCGAACTAGATTTTAAAACACCTAAAGCTGAGATTGATAAAAATTACTCACGCTTTATTCGATCAATGCGCCTTCTACTTCCTCTTCTTGCCTTAGGGCTTACCGTTATCGTTATAACGTGGCCACAAATGGATAGTAAAATTGTTACCATACAAAAAGACGAGCTTCTTCCAAATACAGATTTAGCTGAGAATGAACTCATCAACCCTCGCTTTCAAAGTACGGACACAGATTTAAATCCATATACCGTCACAGCCAAGCGCGCCATTCAAAATCAACAAAATCCCGATCTAGTGAAACTTGATACGCCAAAAGGCAACATGACCATGAAAGATGGCACTATATTAAATGTTAAAGCCAGCTCTGGCAGTTATGAGCAAACAGAAGAAAAGCTATTTCTTGAAAATAATGTGATGCTCAACCATCAATCTGGCTATATTTTAAACACACAAGAGTTGCGCGTTGATCTTAAAAAAGGACAAGCCTTTTCCGATAAAGACGTCACAATTACTGGTACAGATGGCACCATTCAAGCCACAGGCTTAAAGGGTGATTTAGACAATGAAGTCCTTATCTTCAAAGGGCCTGCGACACTCACACTTAATCCCAAAAACACTCTTTCTATTCCAAGTCAAAAGACAAAACGAAAAACGGACGAGGCTGACAATGCTTTATAAAATATTTTTAACGTTACTAGTGATTATAACAATGCCTACTTTTTCTTTTGCCCAACTAGGCAATGAGGCAAGTAGCGACCAACCTATCGAAATCTCTGCTGGACAAGCCCTTGAGTGGAAACAAAAAGATCTGCAATATATTGCACGTGGTGATGTTATCATTACGCAAGGCAAGGCCACCATTAAAGCCGATACTGTCGTTGCCGATTACCGTGAAGGCAAGCAATCAAAAACAGAAATTTGGCGCTTAACCGCAACTGATAATGTTATTATTTCCGATGCAGAAAATATCATTACAGGGGACAAAGGCGTTTATTTAATTGATGGCGGCATTGCAACAATAACGGGCTCAAACCTTAAATTCACCACACCAGAACAAGTCATTACAGCCACAGAAAAAATGGAATACGCAACTGATAAAGGTACAGCAACCGCGATTGGTAACGCCAAAGTAGTTCAAGGAAAAGATACGCTAACGTCATCTCGCCTTAACGTTTATTTTAAAAAAGATGATAATGGAAAAAATGCGCTCCAAAAAATTGATGCTGTTGGCCGCGTTAAAATCGTTACGCCTGATGAAACGCTAACAGGTGATAGCGGAACCTACAATGCAGAAAACGATACAGCAACCATCAATGGTAACGTTAAAATCATTCGGGGAGCCAATACACTCGAAGGTGCACGAGCAACCGTTAATCTGACTTCAAAAATCAGTAAAATTTTTGGTAATGAAAAAACAGGTGGTCGCGTTAAAGGAGTATTCTTTCCTGGCTCCACCCCCACCACACAATCAGAGGAGCAACAATAAATATGCTTGATACAATATGGTTGAACTGGCTTCTCCTCACGAGTATTTTTAGTCTGGCGCTTATTTCCCCTGGCCCTGATCTTGTCGTGGCTATTCGTAACTCTGTTTTAGGCTCACGCAAAGCAGGTCTTTTAACTGCTCTTGGTTTTGCGACAGGTGTTAGCATTCATATGACATACACACTCGTTGGTCTTGCCGCTATCATTGCACAATCCATTGTTCTTTTTAGCATTTTAAAATATGCGGGTGCAGCGTACTTGCTTTATATGGGTTATAAAGCGCTTCGTTCTAATGGATTTGATAAATCAGAAGTTAGCAATCTTTCTGGCCATAAAAAAATTAGTAATAAAAAAGCCTTTATGGATGGGTTCATTACAAATGTTTTAAACCCGAAAGCAACCGTCTTTTTTCTTGCTGTCTTTTCACAATTTATTACCCCAGAAACACCGATGAGCGTTCAATTCTTCTACGCTTCCACATGCGTTGTTATGACGGGTCTGTGGTTTTCAATCGTCGCCCTCGCTCTGACCAACAGGCGCATTAAGAATAAGTTCTTAAGCTTTTCAAAAATAATTGATCGCCTCTGTGGTGGTTTTCTTATTGCTTTAGGTCTCAAACTCGCGTTATCAAAGGCATAGGAGTTTAATTATTCATGTCAGATCGTAAACCAAGCCATTTAAAAGCAGTCGAAAGCGGCCTCACGGCGCATCACCTTTCCAAAAGCTATAAAAAACGCCCCGTATTGCATGATGTAAGCCTTTCTGTGCAGCGCGGTGAAGCTGTTGCCCTATTGGGGCCAAATGGCGCTGGTAAAACGACATCCTTTTATATGATGACCGGCATTGTTGCACCTGATAGCGGTAGCATTAAACTTGATGGTCAAGATGTAACAGAACTCCCTATGTATCGCCGCGCCCGTTTAGGAGTGGGATATCTCCCCCAAGAAGCCTCTATTTTTCGCGGTCTTAACGTCGAAGACAATCTAAAAGCCGTCATCGAGGCGCAAGATCTATCAAAAAACAAACAAGATCGTCTATTAGAAGAACTTCTTGTTGAATTTTCAATCTCACATTTACGCCGCGCCCCTGCGCTCGCCCTATCTGGTGGTGAGCGTCGCCGCGTTGAAATTGCACGCGCCCTAGCAAGCAGCCCGCAATTCATGTTGCTCGATGAGCCTTTAGCAGGAATTGATCCTATTGCCGTAGGTGATATCCGAAATCTCATTAGCTATTTAAAAACCAAAGGTCTTGGTGTTCTGATTACAGACCATAATGTGCGTGATTGCCTAGATATCGTTGACCGCGCCTATATCCTTCATGAAGGCCGTGTTCTAATGGAAGGCACACCTGATGATATTGTTGCCAATGATGAAGTCAAAAAAGTTTATCTCGGCGATAGCTTTTTAAGGTAATCATCATAAATCTACATGCGTCATAAAATATCTCATGCTAAACTAACGACATGAGCGATTTTTCACAAAAAATGGATCTGCGTCAGTCACAAAGCCTTGTGATGACACCTCAATTGCAGCAAGCCATTAAGCTACTCCAGCTTAACAATCAGGAAATTGCTGAATTCATCGAAGAAGAAATTGCTGAAAACCCGCTTCTAGAGAAAAAAGAAACCGAACCATCTGAAAACGCATCAGATGATAACGCGTCATCTGAAACGAATGAGGCACCCAGAGAAGATTTTGATGCCGGCTCTGCAATGGCTGACATGGGATCGGGTGGCAATACAAATTTTGACAAGCTTGATAATGCTTTTGAAAATTCAATGAGTAAACCCGAAACCTTACGCGAACATCTGTTAGAACAACTCCATGTTGCTTTTGATGATCGCCGTGATGAAATGGTCGGCGCTCTTCTCATTGATCAACTCGATGAAGCAGGATACCTACGCGCCTCCACCGAAGAACTTATCGACAAGCTTGGCTGTTCAGAAGATCGTTTAGAACGCCTTCTTACAAAAATGCGCGGCTTTGATCCAACAGGGGTTTTTGCGCACGATCTACAAGATTGCTTGGCTCTACAGCTGGAAGAAAAAGGGTTGTTAGAAGAACCTACAAAAATCCTTCTTAAAAACTTAAACTTGCTTGCTGATCATGATTTAAAAGCATTGGCAGAAAAATGTGGTGTGAATGAGACTTATCTTGCCGATATTATTGGTGACATTAAAAGCCTTAATCCTAAACCCGCATCTGATTACGATCATATTGTTATTCAAACCGCAATTCCTGATGTTCTTATGAAAAAATTGCCTAAAAATTTAGGCGGCGGTTGGCGCGTTGAATTAAACAATGACACGCTTCCAAAAGTTTTAGTTAATCAAGAATATTATACGCAAGTGTCAAATAGTGCCGTTCAGAAAAAAGATAAGGACTATATTTCTCAGCAATTAAGTTCGGCGAGCTGGCTTGTAAAAGCGCTTGATCAACGTGCACAAACTATTTTAAAAGTTTCTGCTGAAATTATCGAACAGCAAGATGCCTTCTTTAACTACGGTATTGAATTTTTAAAACCACTTACTCTCAAAGACATCGCCGAAGAAATTGAAATGCATGAAAGTACAGTCAGCCGCGTCACCAATAACAAATATATCGGAACGCCGCGCGGTATATTTGAGCTTAAATACTTTTTCTCAACAGCCTTAGTCAGCGAAGATGGAACATCGCATTCAGCAACAAGCATTCAAACACGCGTTCAAACACTTATTGACGAAGAAGATCCATTAAAAGTTTTATCAGATGATAAAATCGTTGATATCCTGAAATCCGAAGGAATTGATATTGCCCGCAGAACAGTTGCCAAATACCGTGATGCACTACACATCCCATCATCTGTTCAACGCCGTAAACAAAAGAAAAATAAACTTAAAGATTAGCTGAAGTCATAAACAGCTTTAGAAATTGGCATGTCTTTACCCATGAGCTTCTCAACATTACGAATATAACTTGGGTTAACATCCGTTGCGAAACATTGAAATGTTCCATTCTGGGTTAAACGCTCTTCAATCTCAGGATGGCGCGATAAGTAATCTTTTAACTTTGGCGGAATAATTTCATCTTGCGATAAAACACGGACGCGGTGACGTGTTAATTCACGCACATGATCTTTAATCGATATATAATGCGTACAGCCCAAAATTAAACTATCAAGTCCCTTCTCAATAAGGGGCGTTAAATAATCCTCTAGCACCATATCCAAATATTTTTCTCCGCTATTTTCGATTAAAGGCACTAAGAGCGGTGTTGGCTGACCATATATCTTGGCGCGCGGTGTAATTTTGACAATTTCTTCATCATATATTTCAGAGCGCACCGTATATTCAGTCGCGATTAAACCAATTTGTGTTGCGCCTAACTCTGTTGCCGACTCCAAGGTCGGTACAATAACCCCTAAAATACGCCGATCAGGGTAGTTCTGAGGCAAAAATTCACGCTGAAGCTTACGAAGCGCCGTAACACTGGCCGTATTACACCCAATCACGACAAGGTCACAATCTTGCTCTTCGAATAAAAAACGAATGGCTGCCTCTGAAAGCTGATAAATCGTCTCTAAAGAACGTCCTCCATATGGCACATTCAGCGTATCACCCAAATAAACATAGTCATATTGTGGCAAAGATGCCCGAACGGCACGCGCGATATAAAGCCCGCCAAGACCAGAATCAAAAACGCCTATTTTTTTGCCGTATTTTTCCATCATTTTCTTCCTAATTTCCTCTAAAAGGTATATAATAGGTATATGCTTTCAAAGAAAGTTGTTTCTCTTTCAGGTTACTTGTCCTTTCGGTCAAGCGTGCCTGTCTTGTATCAAAAATCAAATAGAAAAAGGTAAAAAACCATGAACTTAAACATACATGGAAAACAAATGGACATCGGAGATGCTCTACGTGGGCATATCACAGACAAGTTAGAAGACGTGAATGAAAAATACTTCAATCGAGCGATTGAAGCAAACGTCACGCTTGCTCCAGAAGGAAGCGCTTTTACAAAAACGCATATTTCTGTTCGAATCGGTAAAGATATTATGGTGATGTCAGATGCAACTGAACCAGATCCTTACGCATCTTTTGACAAAGCATGTGAAAAAGTAGCCAAGCAAATGCGCCGTTATAAAAAACGTATTCGTGACCACCATGAGCGTTTAGAAAATCTTCCAGAAGACAACTTCATGCCTGCACGTGATGTTGTTATCTCTTCTAATGAAGAAAAAAGCATTGAAGAACAAGCAGAACAAGATCATGCCGATCCACTTGTTGTTGCTGAAATGACAACAAATATTCAAACGATGAGTGTTTCAGAAGCCGTTATGCGTTTAGATCTTTCTGGTGAAAATGCGCTTTTATTCCGTAATGCGCATCATAATGGTCTGAACATGGTTCATAAACGCAAAGATGGGAATGTTGGCTGGATTGATCCAGAAGGTAATTCAGGATCGGAATCGTTAAAAGTTGTTAGTGGTTAAAAATCCTAAAAATCGTAATTTAATTTCACGTTCTTAGGATAAATTTAACCTTTAAAGGATAAAAAAACCCTCATATATCACTGAGGGTTTTTTTGTGCACTTTTTTACAGAAAATGTTAAAAATGTCCTTGAACACTCATGTAAAATGAGTATACCTCTTATTCAGAAAATCAATCTTTGTGGTTTGGGGAAACTTTTACAATGATGACTAACACAATACATTTTGATCAAATCCTTTTAGAGGTAGGCGTTCCGAACAAAAAACAAATGTTCCAAAATATCGCTAGCACGCTATCCAAGAAAACTGGCTTTAGTGAACAACAGCTATTGCTTAAATTTCTAAATCAGGAAGAAAAGGAAGATTCTGCAATCGGCAATGGTGTAGCGATTGCCCATCTGCCATTTACAGAAATGCTCGACACAAAAATTATCCTATGCCGTTTGAAAAACAACACAGAGTTCAACACACCAGACAACCTCCCTGTTGATCTATTTTGTATTGTCCTATCACCAAAAGAAAATATGGGTATGGGCTTACAGGCTGTTTCTTCTCTATCACGCATTATGAATGATCCATTCCTATGCGATCAACTTCGCTGCTTAAAAACAGAAGAAGAGATTTACGCCGTCATGAACGAGCGTCAAATCATACGCCGCGCTGCTTAATAAAAAAACAGCCCCATAAAAAAGCCGCTCATTGAAGCGGCTTTTATTTTATCTAATATCTAAAAAATCATTTATTCATCAGATTTTTCAACATCAATGGCTTTTACTTTGCCATTCACGCTATGATCTCGAATTTCAATTTTCTGCGCATTAGATTCTGGCTCTTCGCGCTGCATGTCAATATGCAACAATCCATTATCCATTGACGCGCCTAAAATTTCCATACCATCAGCAAGAACAAAGCTGCGCTGAAATTGTCGCGCAGCAATACCGCGATGAAGATACATACGCTCTTCATCATCTTCTTGTGACCCACGAATAGTGAGTTGATTTTTTTCAATTTCAACGTCGAGGTCATCCATTGAAAAACCAGCAACGGCCAGCGTAATACGCAAACCATTGTCTCCAATCTGTTCAATATTATACGGGGGGTAACCTTCAGAAGTACTTTTACGTATACGATTGAAAGTATCTTCAAAATGATCAAAGCCCAAAAACATTGGGCTGTCAAAAAGTGACAGTCTTGTCGTCATTATCTCCTCCTATGAGCAAGTTAATGTATTAAGCGAGACCTGCACCATGCAGCACCTCTACCCCTTAATCATACTAATATTAAGAGTTTTTATCAAGAATTTGCTTAAAAATGGCTAAAATCTGCCAAAAAACATGTTTTAGGCCTTCAAAAATCTTCGCCCGCAATAATGGCAAGATACTTCAACTTTTCCATCAAAGCTGTACCAAACCTGAGGATGTCCTAAAGGCCCACCACCACCGTCACAAACAACTTGATCGGCGTCTTTATCTACTTTGATTATTTCAGGCTCTTTTCTCATATTTTTACAAATTCTTAAGGTTATTTCGCTTTAATCACGGTAAATTGACATGAAAGCGTATCATGCACAAGAATGAATATTTTTAACGAACAAAGACTATAAACCTGATGACCAAAGCACCCGTAAAACCTCCTGTGACATTTAAAGATAACAAGATCACTTCTGGCAAAGAGGGAGCATATCGTGTTGAAAACATACAAGTTGGAAAAGTGCTCGAAAGTTGGAAATTTTCCCTCTTTAGCTTTGAATGGCTGACCCCTGATGGCGATATGCGTGATTTATCAGAGCTGCCAGAGCTTGAACAAGAGAAATATCAAAAGATCATGCTCCAACTTTCAAGGAATGAGCCCTTAGAACGACCCGTTTTAGGGATCGGCGTCATGGATAATATAGAAATAGGATCACGCCGCGATATCTTTCTTACACTCGCCAAACAAGGGTATAATAAACTCTCTGTACACATTCCAACCGCAAATTTAGAAGAATTTACACCGTATTTGTAATTTTTTACGCTATACTGGTGGTATGGAACAAACCTTATTGTCATTCCCCGAATTTTCTTTAAAAATTCTAGGGGAATCTAAAAAAACAAAGAAAAAAGATCCCCTTAGAATTTGTCAAACAAATTCAGGGGATGACATCGACAATGAAAATGGCGGCGTCTTTTTTTATATCCTTCTAGCAATCATTCTTTTAGCTGCATTAACCTATGCCGTTTCACAAAATAATCGTGGCAATACAAAACTCCTCACCGATGAGCAAGCCCACGTCGCGGCAACAGAAATTATTGAATACGGCAATACCGTTGCGGCTGCCGTTCAGAAATTACGATTGCGTGGGTGCAGCGATACAGAAATCAGTTTTGAGAATGATATATATCAAAGAAATAATGGAACACTATTGCAACCAACTAATCATAACCCAATAGCCCCTGCTGACAAAAGTTGTGATATTTTCAATATTTCAGGAGGGAACATCAATCCCCTCACTCTTCCTCCTGCGGCATTAGGTCAATTTGCTAGTGTCCCTGGTGCATGGAAACCAGGAGCAATAGCACTGTATGTAAGAAATATTTTAGGTGTAGGGCAAAATGGTGTGAATGACCTAATTTTATTAATAAACGATATTAGCGAAAATGCTTGTTCAGAAACAAACAGATTAAATCAAATAGAAGATATCCCAGAAGAAGATGATACATTACCTACTTCTGGTTACACCTTTTCTGGCACTTATTCTGCTTCTGCCGCAATACTAGGAGACGATGCGCCAGAGCTAGTAGGAAAAACAGCTTTTTGTATAAAAAGAAATGGAACGGCTCTACCAACTGAAGGTGCCTATCTATATCATCAAGTCCTTATTGCCCGTTAAACCTGTTCCCAGCTGGTACCCTCGCGCGTATCTTTGATTTCAACGTTCATCGCTAAAAGTTCATCACGAATTTCATCGGCGCGGGCAAAATTCTTATTTTCTTTTGCTGCCATACGTTCAGCGATGAGCTGTTCAACTTTACTCACCTCTTCATCAGTCAAGCCATCTTCATTTGATGCAAACCAATCACTCGGGCTTTCTTGCAAAATACCCATAATATTACCAATAGCGAGTAGTGCAGATTTAAGTTCTGTACCCTCTTTTTCTTTAATGAGTTTATTGAGCTCAGCCAAAACTTGCGGCGTATTCAAATCATCATAAAGCGCGTTTAAAATGCTTGATGGGACATCGCCTGCTGTCGCTTCAACGCCTTCAAGTTCTTCTAATTTACCATACAACTTATCCAACAACTTTTGGCTTTGATGAAGAACCTGCTCACTCCAATCCAGCGGTTGACGGTAATGCGCGCTTAAAAAAGCAAGGCGTAAGACTTCTCCTGGATGTTCTTTAACTAAATCATGCGCGAGCAAAAAATTACCTAATGATTTAGACATTTTTTCTCCCTCAACGGTTAGAAATCCATTATGAAGCCAATATTTGGCAAAACTGTCTGGCTTGTCCGCATGATCATTAGCACAACAGCTCTGTGCGATTTCATTTTCATGATGCGGGAATTTTAAATCTGCGCCGCCGCCATGAATATCAAACGGCAGGCCTAAATGCTTTTCCGCCATGGCAGAACATTCAATATGCCAACCAGGGCGGCCCCAACCATTATTAGGGCCAAACGGGCTATCCCAACCGGGTTGATCTTCCGTGCTTGGCTTCCAAAGAACAAAATCTGCAGGATCACGCTTATATGGCGCAACCTCAACACGCGCGCCAGCAACTTGTTCATCACGGCTACGGCCTGATAACGCCCCATAGGATGGATCAGAAGGCACATGAAACAAAACATGTCCTTCCGCCTCATAAGCATGGCCACGCTCAATAAGCGCCGCAATTTGATCAATCATCTCCCCAATATGCTCTGTCGCCTTTGGCTGTATGTCTGGAAGATTAACACCTAATGTGGCCATATCATCATTATAGATCTTTGTGTATTTCTCGGTAATTTCAGAGATTGGCACGCCTTGTTCTTTCGCGGCGATCATAATTTTATCTTCAACATCCGTGATATTTGACACGTACGTCACTTTTGGATAGGCATGGCGTAGCACACGTGACCAAAGATCAAACACCACAGCCATCCGTGCATTCCCAATATGGGCATAATTATAAACTGTCGGTCCACATGCGTACATACGTACGTTTGATGGATCGAGAGGAACGAACTCTTCTTTCTGACGATTTAGAGAATTATAGAGCTTAATTACGGGTTGATTTGACACTTGCACGGCCTCTTTCTTAAATTTGAGCTATATTTGCAAATAGATCATAAGATTCCAAGCGATATATCGCTTATTTCTGTCTTATTTGCTTGAGAAAATCATTATTTTCCGCCATATAGAGCAATAAGTTAAATATATAAAAAGACATAGTGATATGAGTGTAGAAAAATTTACAGCTAAAACACCGAACAACAAGCCTTCACGCGCAGAAGCGGAGGCCGCAGTAGAAGTTCTCTTACGTTGGGCTGGTGAAGATCCCTCGCGCGGCGGATTATTAGAAACGCCAGCGCGCTATACACGTGCGTTCGAAGAATTTTTCTCTGGCTACGGCGAAGATGCCGCCAAAGAGCTTTCAAAGACTTTTGATGATATCGAAGGCTATGATGACATGGTCATCGTTAAAGACATCGAGTTTACCTCGCACTGCGAACATCACATTGCCCCTATTATTGGTAAAGCCCACGTTGCTTACTGGCCGAATAAAAAGATCGTCGGTATTAGTAAGCTTGCCCGCATCGTTGATATTTATTCGAAACGCCTAACCTCTCAAGAAAACATGACACGCCAAATCGTTGATGTGATTACAGATACATTAGAGCCAAAAGGTTGCGCGGTGATGATCGACGCCGACCACCAATGTATGAGCATACGCGGCGTTAAAAAAACATGTTCTTCAACAGTAACGTCATCTTTCTCTGGCGTGTTCAAAAACGACGCCGAAATACGTGGGCGTTTTATGGAGATGATTAAGAGCTAATGAAATTTACTTTTCCAAAATGGTATGATCTTCACGCACATTTTCGCCAAGACAACATTTTAACAGCGACTATTCAATCCCATCTTAATATGGCCTGCGCAGGCATTCTTGCCATGCCCAACACCAAGCCACCTGTAACACGCGTTACTGGAGAGAATACAAATCAATACTGGACAATCGAAAGCTATAAAGCAGAATTAGAGCGCGCAAGTAACGGGCAGTTTTTAGACATCATCGTACCGCTTTACCTTACAAAAGATACTAATGCCGAAATGATTAAAGAAGGCGCAAAATCAGGGCTTTTAAAATCATGTAAATATTCCCCGCCGCACGGCACAACCAATTCTGAATTTGGCGCGCCGATAAAAACATACATGGAAAATGGTGTTTTTCAGGCTATGAGCGATGCGGGCGTTATTCTCAACATCCATGGTGAAGAGCACGGCTTATCGGGCGAAGATTATTTTGGTGAAAATTCAAATGCCGAAGATTACTTCTACAAAAACTATGTTCCCGAAATCGTAAAACAATTTCCAAATTTAAAAATTGTTTGTGAGCATATCACGACAAAAACAGCCGCCGACTTTGTTCAAAATGCGGGTGATAATATTGCTGCAACAATCACACCACAGCATCTTCTTTATACGGTGGCCGATCTCTTACAAGGTCTAAAATATCATCTTTACTGCTTGCCACTTGTAAAATTTGAGAAGGATAGGCAAGCGCTTTTAAATGCCGCGACATCTGGTCATGCTAAATTTTTTGCTGGAACAGATAGCGCGCCGCACACAACCAAAGCAACAGAATGCGGATGTGCCGCAGGGTGCTTTACAGGTGATATTGCCCCGCAACTTTATGCCGAAAGCTTTGACCTTGATGAAAGTAACAAAGAAGCCTTTGAAAACTTCCTTTGCCTCAATGGTCCAAAATTTTATGGCTTATCGCTTTCGGACGAAACTTTTACACTCGAAAAAATGCCGCAAGAATTTCCAAACCTCAAAGTCGGCAATCAAGAAATTATTCCTTTAACAAATGGTATGGGACGCCCTTCTTTAGCATGGAGCCTATCGAAACATGACTAAAGCCGATGAAACAAAAGAGTTACAGCTTAAATTTGATTCTAACGGCCTGATCGCTGCAATCGCGCAAGACTATCAAACCAAAGAAATCCTCATGCTTGCTTGGATGAACATCGAAGCCTTTAATAAAACGCTCGAGACAGGTGAAGCGCATTATTGGAGCAGATCACGTCAAGAACTATGGCATAAAGGCGCAACAAGCGGCTCTATTCAGCATGTGAAAGAAATACGTATCGATTGCGATCAAGATGCGCTTGTCATGCTCATTGATCAAAAAAACAGCGGTGCCTGTCATACAGGAAGAAGATCTTGTTTTTATAGAACTATACAAGAAGATGGATCGCTAACATTTACCAACGCGTAAAGGCCTAAAACTCAACAATTTAAGAAAATTTTCAGATAAATTTTTGATTATTTTTATTAAATTTTTATCTATCAGAAAAAACTCTATATTTTTCAATAGGTTCGTACTATCATCGCATTAGGCAATTCTGCCTATCCATAGTCAAAAGTAACTGCTTATTAAGAGTTTTATACTATCCTAGAATAGGAACAATATGACTTACCTAACGGCTTAAAAAGGTATGCGGGGAAAAATAAATGGCATTTAGCACAGGAATTTTTGCTAAAAATAAAAAAGCAACTGTAGAAAGTGCTTCAAAAGCAAACTACAAACCCCTATCCAAAACATCAGCAAAAATATGGCGTAGCCGTATTAGCTGGCGTATTACAAGCGCTGTCTTTTTAACAATCATGGCTATTCAGGCTGTTGTTCTCTCTCTAACTCTAGACCAAAAAGAACAACAAATATTAAATGTTGTTCGAGAAGTTGGCCGATCTTCTATTGCCTCCACGCTAACAGAAACCATGAAATTTTTAGAAACACCTTTCACACAAGAAAAGGCCGATCGTCTTATTTCATCAACGATCGTCAATGGTTTTACCGTTTACACAACAGATTTATTACTCCTTGGATCATACGGCGAACCCGTTTCTATGGTTATGCTTGATCAAGAGAGCCTATCCAAAACATACCGTACAAATGATGGCGGATCATACGAAGTTGTGTATCGACCAAATGATTTATCCCGCCCTTATATTATTGTCGCGCGCCTAAACTCCGACAAAGTAGCGCCACAACTTTTCAACTTTGTTGAGCAAACTATTATTATTATGTTGCTTATGTCCTTATTGGTAACAACCGTCTTAATGATTGCGCTTGGCCATTGGCTATTGGAACCAATTTTGTTTATGCGCAACAATCTGATAACCGCAGCAAAAAATCCAGAAAATCCTAAAATCTCTGAATCTCCTTACGGCACAGCAGATGAAATTGGGGATACAATTGCTCTTGCACAGAAACTAATTCACCAAAACTCAGACAACATGATGCAAGTTCGAAGTGCCGCTGAAGATAAAATTCACAAACTGGCTTACTTTGACACACTCACAGGTCTGCCAAACAGAACATTATTTATACAAAAATTCACCGAAATGGCATTTAATGTCACTGATGATAAATCACCCCGCCTTGCCGTTATTACAATGGACTTGGATCACTTTAAAGACATCAATGATTCGATGGGGCACAATGTTGGTGATGCAATTTTACGTGGTGTTGGTAAAAGACTGCGAAACTCTCTTCCTGACCATGCCATCGTGGCAAGATCTGGAGAGGATGAATTTTCTATTACAATGCCACTTAGCACTGATTTAAATACAGGAAGAGATGTTGCTGAAAAAGTATCTGCAATTATTCGTGAAGAACCTTTCAAGGTTTATAATGAAAACTTCCAAGTACGGACATCAATCGGTGTTTCAACTTTCCCAGATGATGGTAAAGACCCTAGTGAAGTTCTAAAACATGCCGACATTGCGCTTAACCGTGCAAAAGAAGAGGGGCGTGATCGCGTTAAAGAATATACAGAGGACTTTGACAAAGCCGTACAAGCACGCTTCCAACTTCTGCGTGATCTGCGTGACGCTCTTGAAAACAAAGAACTCACAATCTTTTATCAACCGCAATTTGATTTAAACACAGGCGCAATCATTGGTGCCGAAGCGTTACTACGTTGGTGGAAAAAAGACGATAGTAAAGAAGGGGGGCACTATATTTCTCCCGTTGAATTTATTCCAATTGCTGAACAATCTGGTCTCATCGTTCCCATTGGTGAATGGGTTTTAGAAGAAGCATGCCGTACGGCAAAAACATGGGAAGACGCCGGAAAAGAAATCCGCATTGCCGTTAACGTATCTGGCGCACAATTCTTCCAAAGTGATTTGGTTGGACATACGAAAAACGTATTAAAAAGAACAGGTGTAAAACCACAAATGGTTGAGCTTGAAGTTACCGAAAGCGTCTTCATGGACGACATAAACATTGCCATTAACACACTAAAAGAACTGCATGAGCTTGGCGTTGAATTAGCCATTGATGATTTTGGAACAGGATACTCTTCTCTTTCATATTTAAGACAGTTCAATATTGATCGCCTAAAAATTGATCAATCATTCATCCGCAACGCGCTTACAAATGACGATGATGCAGCTATTGCGCGTACAATTGTTCGTCTTGGGCATTCACTTAATCTCAAAGTTATTGCGGAAGGTGTGGAAACTAAAGAACATGAACAGTTCCTCGTCGATGAAGGCTGTGATGAGGTTCAAGGATTTAGATATTCTAAACCTGTTCCTAAAGATGAGTTCTGGGAGTTTGCAACAAGTTATGACGGCAAGCTTTCCTCTTTCGGGGCATAAAACATAATATATTGATGTTTAAGATTCTTACGCTTATAAACGCCTTATGAGCCAAAGCACATCACCTACACCATTTTCTTCCTCGCGATGCGATAAAATATCAGGGCACGCTGATGTCCCTGGAGATAAATCTATATCGCATCGTTCTCTTATGTTTGGTGGCATAGCTATTGGAGAAACCAAAATAACAGGATTATTAGAAGGTGAAGATGTTCACTGTACTGCTGAAGCCATGCGCCAAATGGGCGCGCGTATTAAACGCGAAAAAGACGGCACATGGATTTGTAATGGCGTTGGTATAGGTGGCTTAAAAGAGCCAGAAAATGTCCTAGAAATGGGTAATAGCGGAACATCTACACGCCTTCTCATGGGGCTTGTAGGTGGTCACCCTATTCAGGCGACCTTTGCTGGTGATTCTTCATTAAGTAAACGCCCAATGAATCGCGTCATTACCCCCTTAAAAGAAATGGGCGTCGAAGTTAGCGCGCGTGAAGGCGGACGCCTACCTCTTACCATCAAAGGTCCTGAAACATTACAACCGATTGAATACAAACTTCCTGTGGCTTCCGCGCAGGTAAAATCTGCGGTTCTTCTAGCTGGTTTAAGCGCCATGGGGCACACAACAGTTATCGAAAAAACGCCTACACGTGACCATACTGAAAATATGCTCCGTCATTTTGGTGTACGCGTTGATGTTGAGAACATACAAGACGACGCACAGAAAATTTCTGTCACAGGGCAACAAGATCTTATTGCCGCCGATATTACCGTTCCAAGTGATCCTAGCTCCGCGGCTTTTCCTGTTGTCGCTGCGCTAATTAACGAAGGATCAGAAATTACGCTTTCCAATATTCTAATGAATGATCGCCGCACGGGTCTATATGAAACACTCATCGAAATGGGCGCTGATATTTCTTATGCTAACGAACGTACAGAAGGTGGCGAGCCTGTCTGTGATATGACTGTTAAAGGCACGAATACGCTTAAAGGCATTACCGTTCCTGAAGGTCGCGTACCCAGCATGATTGATGAATTTCCAATTCTTGCCGTAGCCGCCTCTTGCGCGCAAGGCACCACCTATATGAGCGGCCTAGAAGAGCTCCGCGTCAAAGAAAGCGACCGCTTACTCATGATGGCTGAGGGCTTAAAATCCTGCGGCGTAACCCTAGAAATGGGCGAAAGTACACTCACAATTTATGGTACAGGCACGCCGCCAAAAGGGCTCGAAAAGGGTAAAAAAATTGAAACCGCCCTTGATCACCGCATCGCGATGAGCTTTCTAATCTTGGGAACGACAACAGATAACCCTGTTACCATCGACGATGTCGCCCCTATTCAAACGAGCTTTCCAAATTTTGTTGAACTCATGAATAATTTAGGTGCAAATCTAAAAACTGCTTAAACTATTGCGCTTCATCTGGCCGCCAACCCGCTTTCCATTCCTTTAAAGGAATAACGTACGGCGCTTTTCCATTTGGCTTGTAAAAGCTATCAAACACATAAAGCTCATTCGTTTTTAAATCACGTACAGCAACCGCATTATGCGGCCAAGCGCCATCAATAAAATAGCCACGATGCACAGCGCGTTCATAGGCATTATGTTTCAAAAGACCCGTATCACGAATAAACGTCATATAAAGCGCATTATTGGCGGTCTCATCGATGCAATCCATTTGAAAATCGTTTTCAGGCTTTCCGCGCGCCTGCGCTAAATCAACATTTGTTCCTGATTTTTTGCCGGCGAGCTTTTCAATGTCGCCCATCACCTTGGCAAGAGCCGTACGTTCGGCTTCCGCCGATTTAAATGAGCGTTTTAATGGCCTTAAAAGCCCCGCCCACTCTTTATTGCTAAAAGTGACAGGCGTTTGAAACTGGCAACTATAACCATGACAAACGCGAAAATCGTTTTTCGTCGGCCCGTACGTATAATAAGGGCCTAAATTTATGCCCGCCGTACTTCCGCAAGCGCTCAAAACAAGCGTAAAAAGAATTATTAGTATGTTTTTCATCTTAAGTCTTTGCATTTTTCCGTTATATCCGCCAAAAATAGGCTTCAAATTTAAAAAGAAAACTCTTTTATCATGAAAAAACCATTTGTCATTGCAATTGATGGTCCTGCCGCTAGCGGTAAAGGCTCTCTGGCTAAAAAACTTGCGGAGTATTTGAATTTTGACTTTCTTGATACAGGCGCGCTTTATCGTCGAGTCGCGCTTTATGTCCTCAAACAGGGTATTGCTCTTGATAACACAGAGAAAATCATTAAAGCCGCGCAAGAATTTCAAAAAAACCTCTCTGAACCATACGATGATGCCACGCTTCGACGTGACAATGTTGGCAATGCCGCCTCTCATATCGCGCAAATCCCTGAAATCCGTCAAATTTTGTTCGATTTTCAGCAGAATTTCGCCCAAAATGCTAAAAAAGGGGCTGTCTTAGATGGGCGCGATATCGGAACTGTTATCTGTCCTGATGCCGACCTGAAGCTCTTTATTACGGCCTCAACCGAAAAAAGGGCTCAAAGACGCCATAAAGAGTTGCATTCCCGCGGTTTAGACGTTAAGTATGAGGCCGTTTTGGCGGAAATGCAGGAACGGGATAACAGGGATAATGTTCGTCTTAAAGACCACATGAGACCCGATATAGATAATCATCTGATCGATACATCAGATATGGGTCCGGATGAAGTTTTTCAAAAGGCTCTTGATATTTATAATTCCTCTTCCAGATAACGTATTTCTTCAAAACTAAAAGAGCGTTAATTGCTTGGCCTCTGCCCACTAGTTATCTTGTGGCGCAGACTCGCCGGAAAAAAGTTTTTTGCGTTCTTATATTACTTTTCGAAAGGAATTATCTATTATGGCACATACAGCTGCACATTTAAAAGATAAAACTGAATCGGCCGAGTTTGCTGCCCTTCTCGACGGTTCTATGAATTCACAAGACTCTTTTACAGGGAGTGTTGTTAAAGGCACAATTATTGAAGTACAAAGCGACGCGGTTATCGTTGACGTCGGTTTGAAATCTGAAGGACGTATTCCCCTTCGCGAATTTAGCATGCCAGGACAAGATCCTGAATTGCGTAAAGGCGATGAAGTTGAAGTGTTCGTAGAGCGCATGGAAAATCGCGATGGTGAAACGGTTCTTAGCCGTGAAAAAGCACGTCGTGAAGAAGCATGGGTTGAACTTGAAAAATCAAGTGAAAAAGGCGAACGCGTTACTGGTATTATCTTTAACCGCGTTAAAGGTGGTTTCACTGTTGATCTTGGTGGCGCGATTGCGTTCTTACCAGGTTCACAAGTTGATATCCGCCCTGTTCGTGACGTATCTCCACTTATGGGTACGCCGCAACCTTTCCTTATTTTAAAAATGGACCGTCAGCGCGGAAACATCGTTGTTTCTCGTCGTGCTGTTCTTGAGGAAAGCCGTGAAGAAGCAAAGAGTGATCTTCTGGATAACATCCAAGAAGGCGCAGTCGTTCAAGGTATCGTTAAAAATATCACGGACTACGGTGCATTTATCGACCTTGGCGGTTTGGACGGGCTATTGCACGTGACAGACATTTCATGGAAACGCGTAAACCACCCATCAGAAATGCTTTCAGTTGGTCAGAACATTGACGTTCAGATCATCCGTTACAACCAAGAAAATCAGCGTATTTCACTTGGTATGAAACAACTGGAATCAGATCCTTGGGAAGGTATTGATCTTAAATACCCAATCGGCGTGAAGTACAAAGGTCGTATTACTAATATTACGGACTACGGTGCTTTCGTTGAACTTGAAGATGGTATTGAAGGTCTTGTTCACGTTTCTGAACTATCTTGGACTAAGAAAAATGTACACCCAGGTAAAATCGTTTCTACTTCTGAAGAAGTTGAAGTGATGGTTCTTGAAGTGGACATGGAAAAACGTCGTATTTCTCTCGGCCTGAAACAGTGTCAGGAAAACCCTTGGGAAGACTTCGCGAACAAGTTCAAAGTTGATCAAGAAATCGAAGGCGAAATTAAAAACATTACTGAATTCGGTCTATTCGTCGGTGTTGACGAAGAAATCGACGGTATGGTTCACCTTTCTGATCTTTCTTGGGAAGACCAAACAGAAGATGCTCTTAAGCCATTCAACAAAGGGGATATGGTTAAAGCCAAGATCCTTGACATTGACCCAACAAAAGAACGTGTAGCTCTTGGTATCAAGCAGCTTACAGAAGATCCTTTTGAAGGGGCAATGAAAGGGATGGCAAAAGGCGCGGTTGTTACTTGTACTGTTTCTGAAATCACACCAAATACTGTTGAAATCACAGTAAATGAAGGTGTTACAGGGACAATTAAGAAAAACGATCTGTCTTCTGAGCGATCAGAGCAACGTACTGACCGTTTCGCTGTTGGCGAGAAGGTTGATGCTAAAATCATCACTGTGGATCGTAAGAACCGCAAGCTGACACTTTCTATCAAGGCGCATGAACTTGAAGAAAACAAAGCTGCTCTTGAAGCGTTTGGTTCAACTGAAAGTGGTGCGTCACTTGGAGATATCCTTGGTGCAGCACTAAACAAATCAGACGAGAAAAAATAGATTTTCTCTTCATAATTTCTAAGAATTTAAGCCGGAAAGCAATTTCCGGCTTTTTTCTTGCCTAAAGGGAAAATATAACGTCATTTAATAAAAAGGCCTCCGATTCGCAAAACCTTGATAAAAAAGGATTTTTTTCACCTTTTGCTTGACGTAACCCCCTAAACAGAGTCATCATAGAGGTATTGGTTCACTAGTATTTTTTTGTATCGTCTTTATCAGTCATAAAAAGTGACAATATAAAGCAAGCAGGGTAGGAGCGAAACACGATGACAAAATCAGAGCTTATTCAGCGCCTGGCAGAGCGTAATCCACATCTTTTCCTTCGCGATGTTGAAAAGATCGTTGATACGGTATTTGATGAAATATCCAGCACCATGGCAAATGGTGATCGAGTGGAGCTTCGTGGTTTTGGCGCATTTTCCGTTAAACACCGCGATGCACGCACAGGCCGCAACCCGCGAACAGGAGAAACTGTTCAGGTTGAAGCAAAACGTCTTCCTTTCTTTAAAACTGGTAAGGCTCTACATGAAAAATTAAACGCGCCAAAGAAAGATGATCTTCAAGTACCAGAAGATAATTTTTACAACCCACTTTCTGATTAACACATAGCTTTATGCTACGATTATAAGGCCTCATTACAATGGCATTCCTCAAATGGATATTTGCGCTTCCTTTTATTTTCGCTGCCGTTGCCTTTGCCGTTGCCAATCCTGATACAATCAGCCTGAACTGGTCTCCTTTACACGATAAAGTCACACTACCCATCTACGCTGTAGTTCTAAGCTTCCTTGGTATCGGCTTTTTATTAGGCTCTATCATAACGTGGTTAGGCATGAGCAAAATCCGCGTTGAACGCCGCACATTCAAACGAGAGAACAAAAAGCTCGAAAAAGAACTTAATAGACGCGAAAAAGAAACAGCTGAAATTACTAAAACCGATCCCCTATCAAAAATGATTGAAAAAGATAAAAAAGAGACAGAAAAATTTTCATGAGCACTACCCTTCCCACTATTTTTTGCGCCATTGATACACCTGATATTGATCATGCCAAAAACCTGATTAACCAAATTGTTCCTGCAGGGTGCGGTGTGAAACTCGGCCTGGAGTTTTTTAATAGCTTTGGCCCAGATGGCATTCAAGACATCATTGATTCATGTAATAATCCGCCAATATTTCTCGACCTTAAATATTACGATATTCCAAACACTGTTGCTGGTGCAGTTCGCGCTGCATCAAAGCTTGGTGTTGCCTACTTAAATGTCCATGCGTCTGGCGGCTTGGATATGATGAAGGCCGCAAAAGACGCATGCGCGGGCGATACAAAACTTCTCGCTGTGACAATCCTCACAAGTTTTGACGAGCCTTCTATACAAGCCGCAGGCTACCAAGCAGGCATCCAAGATCGTGTTGTTCAGCTCGCTACGCTTACACAAGAAGCGGGCCTCAATGGTATCGTTTGTTCTTCACATGAAATTGAAGCAATACGTATGGCATGTGGCAACAATTTCGTGCTTATGGTTCCGGGTATTCGCCCCGCAGGATCAAGTGCCGATGATCAAAAGCGCATCATGACGCCAAAAGAGGCTATAGACAAGGGCGCCACGCACCTTGTTATTGGCCGCCCCATCACCAAAGCCGATAACCCCGCGCAGGCGGCTAAAGACATTATTCAAACGCTGTGATGAAACTTCCAAATTCTATAATTACCGAACGTCTTATATTAAAGCCAGTATCAATCAATGATATTGATTTATTCTATAAGGCCTTTAAAAGTTCCTTTGAAAACCTAACGCAATATTACATTCCCGCGTGGAGCCGATATAAACAAATTCCTTCTAAAAATGAAATGTTAGAGTTTCTAAAAGAAAATCAAGATAAGTGGAACGCGCAAGATGGGTTTTTATTTTCCGTTTTTGATAAAAAGACAAATGAATTTATCGGCCAAGGAGAAATTCATCACTTTGATCATTCCGTTCCAAAAGCACGTTTAGGCTATTGGATAACAAACGGCAAAACAGGTAACGACTATGCAACAGAAATGGCTCACGCTTTAACATTATTTGGCTTTGATGTTCTAAACTGTAATAGACTAGAAATTCGTAACGATGTTCGTAACCCCGCGAGTGGAGCAATCGCTAAAAAGTTAGGCTATAAATTTTTAGCGATATTTGAAAAAAATAAAGTGGGTAAGCCTAACGATTTCTGGGATTTAGAAATTTATGCGCGCACTAACAAAGAAGGCTTACCAGACAAAACTGTAGAGTTCTCTTATGACTAAAATCAAAATATGCGGTCTTTCAACGCCTGAAAGCGTGACAACAGCAATCGAAAACGGTGCTAGTCATATTGGTCTTGTTTTTTATCCAAAATCACCCCGTAACGTGACAATCGAAACAGCCGCCTATTTGGCAAACTTTGTTCCTGATACAGTCACAACTGTCGGCCTCTTCGTTAACCCTAGTAATGATCTTCTCCACCAAGTGCTCAATACCGTCAAACTTGACATGATTCAGCTCCACGGCGATGAGAGCAGCGCGCGCGTAGAAGAAATTAAAGAAACTTTCAAACTTCCTCTCATGAAAGCACTTCCCGTGGCTTTAAAAGACGATTTGAACCTTTGCGACACATACACACCGTATGTTGACTACTTTCTCTTCGATGCCAAGCCTGACCCTAGCCTTTCTGAACTACCTGGTGGTAACGGTCTGGCCTTTGATTGGACGATATTAGAAGGCTTTAAACCCCCTAAACCCTACTTTCTTGCTGGTGGATTAACGTCTGATAACGTGGCAACAGCTATAAATAAGCTCGCGCCCTATGGCGTAGATGTATCCAGCGGCATTGAAAGCAGCGCTGGCGTTAAAGATAGTCGTAAAATTGCCTCTTTTCTTAAAGCCTCAAAAAGTGCATAACATTCTCATTAAGAGGATATAAATGACAAATATAGCGCAACAACAAGAAACTAATTTAAACAGCTTCACCAACGGTCCTGATGAAAACGGGCATTTTGGCATTTATGGTGGACGCTATTGCGCTGAAACGCTAATGCCGCTCATTCTCGACGTTGAAAAAGCATGGCATGATGCCCGTGATGATGACGCGTTCTGGGAAGAGTTTCATGCTCTAGCCAAAGATTATATTGGTCGCCCTTCGCCGCTTTATTTTGCCAAAGCAACAACAGAGCATTTGGGTGGTGCAAAAGTTTATTTCAAACGAGATGAGCTAAACCACACAGGGGCGCACAAAATCAATCACTGCCTTGGACAAATTCTTGTCGCCAAGCGTATGGGTAAAACACGCATTATTGCTGAAACGGGCGCAGGTCAGCATGGCGTGGCAACAGCAACAGTCTGCGCGCTCTTTGATATGCCTTGCACCGTATTCATGGGCGAAGAAGACGTACGCCGTCAAAGCCCGAATGTTTTCCGCATGAAATTATTAGGCGCGGAAGTTGTGCCCGTGACTTCAGGATCAGGCACGCTCAAAGATGCCATGAACGAGGCGCTTCGCCATTGGGTTGCAAACGTTGAGGACACCTACTACATCATCGGCACAGTGGCTGGCCCGCATCCTTATCCTGAAATGGTACGTGATTTCCAATCGGTAATCGGTAAGGAAACTAAAGAACAATTAAATGAAAAAGAAGGCGTTCTTCCAGACAGTCTCGTTGCCTGTATTGGCGGCGGCTCCAATGCAATGGGACTTTTTCATCCGTTCTTAAATAACCCTAGCGTACAGATGTTTGGTGTTGAAGCGGGCGGTCATGGCGTTGATACAGACAAACACGCGGCGAGCTTAACAGGCGGAAGCCCTGGTATCCTCCACGGCATGCGTTCTTATTTTCTACAAAACGAGGACGGACAAATTACCGAAGCGCACTCAATCTCTGCTGGTCTTGATTACCCTGGCATTGGCCCAGAGCACGCTTACTTGCATGATATTGATCGGGTGAACTATGTCTCCGTTACCGATGATGAAGCGCTAGAAGCCTTTAAGCTTTTATCAAAACTCGAAGGTATAATTCCAGCGCTTGAGCCCTCACACGCGTTCGCGCATGTCATTAAAATGGCGCCAGATTTACCCAAAGATCACATTATTGTTATGAATCTTTGTGGGCGCGGTGACAAAGACATCTTCACGGTTGCCGAAAAATTAGGGATTGAGATTTAATGAAACGCATAGAAAAAACATTTGCTAAATTAAAATCTAACGATAAAAAAGGCCTTGTGACTTTTATTACCGCGGGCGACCCTAGCCTTGAACAAAGCGCCACTATTCTAAACGCCCTGCCACAATCAGGCGCAGACTTTATTGAAATCGGCATGCCGTTTACGGATCCTATGGCTGATGGCCCTGCAATCCAAGATAGCTCTTTACGCGCCCTTGCAAATGGCATGAGCCTTAAAGGCGTCATTAAGATGGTTGCAGAATTTCGCGAAAGCAACCAAGACACGCCAATTATATTGATGGGCTATTTCAACCCAATATATACGTACGGCACAGAAGACTTTGTTAATGACGCCGCAGACGCTGGCGCCGATGGACTTATCATCGTTGATCTGCCCCCTGAAGAAGATGCCGAGCTACGCGTGCCAGCAACAAAAGCTGGCCTGGATTTCATTAAATTACTCACGCCAACAACAAAAGGCGCACGCCTAGATACAGTATTACAGAACGCGAGCGGCTTTCTCTATTATGTCTCTATTGCTGGTGTCACAGGGACAAAATCGGCGAACATCGACGAAGTTGGCGCACATATCAAAGACATTAAAGCTAAAACTGATCTTCCCGTTGCCGTTGGCTTTGGTATTAAAACACCTGAAGACGCCGCAAATATGAGCAAAATCGCCGATGCCGTTGTTGTCGGTTCATCGATTGTGCAAAACATGCAAGACAATCAAAAAGACAGTAATTTGCCAACGATCATCGAAAACCAAGTGTCAGCCCTTAAAAAAGCAATTTAAACAGCCCTAAAATACGCACAAAGTTCTTTATTTGTTCTCATTTTTACTGTACGCTTTTGGCATGATTTTGAACAAAAAAGACGCAAAAAACACCTCCGCCCCACCTTTTTTGACAAACAAACTGGGTTGGGTAAAAATACTATATAAATCAATAACTTACTTAAGTGTACGTCTTTTTAAAGCAGGATTTTACCTTGTTAAATTATACCAACCACTTCCTTCTACTCTTTCCTCACAAGCTCAAAACGATCTAAAGTCTTTGCTTTTTGAAGGCTTTTTGCGTAAAAAAGGCTCAACATTTTAAATGAGGTACAATTATGAACTGGTTAAGTAACGTTATTCGTCCACGCATTCGCTCCCTCACAGGAGAACAAAAAGATGTTCCGGATAATTTATGGTCAAAATGCCCAAAATGCGACGGCATGCTCTTTCATAAAGAACTAAAAGCCAGCACAAATGTTTGTTACCACTGCCACCACCACATGGCTCTACCCGTACATGATCGCCTCGAGCTTTTATTTGATGGCGGCAAGTTCGATAAAATTGACCTTCCAAAAGTACCTCATGATCCTTTAAAATTTAAAGATCAAAAAAAATATGTTGAGCGCCTCAAGGCCTCACAGACAAAAACCAAAGAACAAGATGCCCTTATGATTGCCAAAGGAACGATTGGCGGACAAAATACTGTCATTGCGGCTTTTAACTTTGCCTTTATGGGCGGATCAATGGGAACAGCTGTTGGTGAAGGAATTGTTCGCGCAGCAAAAGAGGCTATCGATACAAAATCTGCCCTAATCATTATTCCATCATCAGGCGGCGCGCGTATGCAAGAAGGCATGCTTTCACTCATGCAAATGCCACGCACGATCATTGCTGTTGATATGGTGAAAGAACAAAGCCTGCCTTATATCGTCCTTCTCACGAACCCGACAACGGGCGGCGTTAGCGCCTCTTTTGCGATGGTTGGTGATATTCATATCGCAGAGCCAGGCGCAACGATTGGTTTTGCTGGTCGCCGTGTTATTGAAGAAACTGTGCGTGAAACACTCCCTGATGATTTCCAAACGGCTGAATATTTATTAGATCATGGCATGGTTGATATGGTTGTAGCGCGTGATGAACTCTCTTCTAAAATCGGTACTGTCTTAAATCTTTTGATGAATACATCAACAAATGGTGGTTCTTCTAAAGGTAAAAAAACGAATGGTTCTTCTTCTGATACCAAGCGCAAAAAAGGTAAAACGAAGTCTAAAACATCAGGGACTAAAGCGAGCGTAAAAAAAGCATCTGATGTTAAAAAAGCACCAGCAAACGCGACCAAAACTGAGCCAACTAAAATCGCGAAAACCAAAAGTGCAAAAGCTGCACAATAAAAGTGATAATCCAGCGGTAGAAAAACAGCTGGATGAAATCCTTGAAAAGCTTTACAGCTTTTATTCTCAAGAAATAGATATGTCGTTGGAGCGCGTTGAGCGCTTCTTACATCAACTCGGTAATCCACATTTAAATTTACCACCTGTTGTTCACGTTGCTGGAACAAACGGTAAAGGCTCAACGATTGCAATGCTGCGTAGTCTATTGGAAGCAAGCGGTAAAAGCGTTCACGTCATGACATCACCGCATCTTGTGCATCCAACAGAACGCATCAGATTAGCTGGAAATCTCATTACATCCGAATACCTCATTGAGTTATTAGAAGAATGTTTAGCCGTTAATCGTTCAGAACCCATTACTTTCTTTGAGATGTTTACAGCCGCAACCTATTTGGCTTTTTCTCGCGTACAAGCTGATATATGCCTACTCGAAACAGGAATGGGCGGTCGGCTTGATGCAACCAATGTTGTGCCTAATCCGATTTGCACCATTATCACAACAATCTCAAAAGACCATGAAAAGTTTCTTGGTGATACGCTTGAAAAAATCGCGTTTGAAAAAGGCGGTATCATGAAATCTGGCGTTCCTTGCGTCATTGGCTACCAAACTGGCGCAGCGCAAAAAGCCAACATAGATAAAGTTTTCCAAGATATATCCAATAGTTTACCCACAAACGCACCGTTAATCAGATATGGTCATGAATGGAGCATTGAGCCTCAAAATGACCAAATGCATTACACCTCGGCAGATCATGATTTGCTCCTTAAGCGCCCTAATTTACTAGGCATTCATCAAATCTATAATGCTGGCGCAGCGATAGCCGCATATAATATCATTCTTGAACATTTAGACGACGCAAACGAACTCTTCCCTGATAAACTGAATAAAGCGCTGGGAACAATTCAATGGCCTGGAAGGCTTCAACACATCACAAATGGATCGTTTTGCGCGTCATTGCCTAAAGGTTGGGAACTTTATCTTGATGGCGGTCATAATGATAGCGCGGGCGTATTTTTGGCCGAGCAAGGCCGTAAGTGGCAAGAACAAGATAATAAACCGTTACATCTTATTGTCGCTATGGTCGATCGAAAAAATCCAAAAGCCTTCCTAAAACCACTTTTACCCTATACATCCTCAATCACACTCATGGAGATCACAGGAGAAGAAACAAGTTTTAATATAAATACGTTGAAAGACACTGCACTTAAGATGGGATTTAAAGACGTAAACATTGCAGAAAACTATGCCAGTGCCCTTAAAGAAATCACTCAAAAAGCAAATACAGGCCGTATTCTCACCACAGGATCACTCTATTTTTTAGGAAATATTTTATCAGGTTAAGTTCATTAACGCGTTAAATACCTTGATCCTGCCGCAATTACGCCTTGAAACTGCACTTTTTAAGGTCTTTAATACCTATTAGTTAAAAGACATGCACCTTTTATAAAGGGTGAGATCGCAGTTGCGATCTTTATAATAAAGATTAAGGAAAAAATATGTCTCAAAATATCGCACTCGTTGATGATGATCGCAATATCACCACATCTGTTTCTATGTCATTAGAAGCGGAAGGATATAACGTCAAAACATATAATGACGGTGAAGAAGGCCTTGCGGGCATTCAATCAGATACACCTGATCTTGTGGTTTTAGACATTAAAATGCCACGCATGGATGGTATGGAAGTTTTAACCAAGTTCCGCGAAGAATCATCTATTCCTGTTATATTTCTAACCTCTAAAGATGATGAGGTTGATGAGGTTATTGGGCTTCGTATGGGCGCAGATGATTACATCACAAAGCCTTTCTCTCAACGCTTACTTATTGAGCGCATACGTGCGCTTTTACGCCGTCAGGAGCTTCAAAAAGCACCTCAAGACAGCAAAAACGAAGAAGATGTTGTAGAGCGTGGTGATTTAACCTTGGATGATTCACGTCACCTATGTAGTTGGAAAAAACAGCCTATCAATCTAACAGTAACGGAATATTTGCTTGTTAAGGCTCTTGCGATGCGCCCAGGCCATGTTAAAAACAGAGATAAGTTGATTGATTTAGCATATGGTGAGAATATCTATGTGGATGATCGAACAATTGATTCGCATATCAAGCGGGTCAGAAAGAAATTCAAGAAAATTGACCCAGAATTCGACCAAATCGAAACACTTTACGGTATCGGATATCGCTACAAAGAGTCGTAAGTTTTTTCCGCTTTTTAGACGGATAGAAAACACGTCAAATCATAAAGCGTCTCGATATAATAAAAACATAGAAGAACGGTGGAGCGCCTCATCAGAAAAAGTGAGCTCTCTTACCGTTCGGATTATGTCAGTAAACATCATCGCCATCATGATTTTAGGTGTCGGTATTCTCTATCTTGGGCAATACACAGACAGCCTTATTGAAGCAGAGTTAGAATCTATGCGCTCTGAAGCGCGCCTATTTTCTGGAGCGCTATCTGAAGGCTCTGTCCGACCTGTCTTTCAGATATCTCCCATTCCTTTTGAAGACCCGTTAGAAATTGAAGCGATTAAACCAGAGCTTGCTCGTAAAATGATCAGGCGTCTTGGTGCAATCGGAGAAAGCCGTATTCAACTTTTTGGCGTTGATGGTGAAACTCTCGCCGACTCTCATATTTTAGCTGGCGCTGGCGGTACAGGAAGCATGGTTCACATGGAGCGCTTAGGGCCTACATCATCGTTAAGTTTAAACACCCTCTTTGCACAATCGGCCACACGCTTCCTTGATCTTATTCCAATGCAAACCAATCTTTCGATTTTACCCAAAGAAGCATTAGACGATATTTTTGCATTCCCCGACACAAAAGAAGCCTTAGTCGGTAATATCGCCACGCACGCATGGGAGCATAATGGTCAAATCGTCCTTACTGCGGCAGCTCCTATTCAAAAAGTAAAACAGGTGTTAGGCGTTGTTCTACTAACACGCGATGGCAAAGCGCTCGAACAAAAAATTGCTGATATTCGCGTTGATGTATTTCGTGTTTTCCTAGGGGCTTTAGGCATTACCGTCATGCTTTCCATTTATTTATCAGGAATCATTGGTAAGCCATTACAAAGATTAGCTCTCGCTGCGGAAGCTGTGCGCGTTGGTAAATCCAGCCATGTTGACATCCCAGATATGAGTAAGCGCGGCGATGAAATTGGCGAACTATCTCTTGTTCTACGTGATATGACCAAAGCTCTTCACGATCGTATGGATACTATTGAGCGTTTTGCTGCAGATGTTTCGCATGAAATTAAAAATCCATTGACCTCCTTACGTAGCGCCGTTGAAACAGCCTCACGTATTAAAGATGAAGAAAAACGTCAAAAGCTCATGGATGTTATTCATCACGACGTACAGCGCCTTGATCGTCTCATTAGTGATATTTCCAGTGCCTCTAGATTAGATGCTGAGCTCTCACGTGATGAAATGGAAACAGTCGATTTAAAAGCACTCATGCTTCGCTTGCAGGATGCTTACAAAAAACCAATGCGTCGCGCTCAAGAAAGCGAAAGCGACGATGATTTTGAAAATACCGCCATTGAACTATCATTTCCCGATGACCAAAATTTCTTTATTGCCGGCAATGAAGAACGGCTTTCCCAAGTCTTTGGTAATATCATTAGCAACGCGCTTTCTTTCTCTCCTGCCGGTGAGAAAGTAAAAATATCTGCGGAAAAACAAAATGATTCCATTCTCATAAAAATAGAAGATAAAGGAATCGGTATCCCAGAAAATAAAATAAAAACTATTTTTGATCGTTTCTATACAGAACGCCCTGGCCATGAAACATATGGCTCTCACTCTGGTCTTGGCCTATCTATTTCTAAACAAATTATTGATGCTCATAATGGTAAAGTGTGGGCGGAAAATATTTTAAGTAAGAACGGAAAAATACAAGGCGCGCGCTTTATAGTAAAGTTAGCAAGCATATGATGGATATCCTCCTTGAAAAAGAAATGCTCGCTGCAATTGGCATTCTATTTATGCTAACGAGTTACGGTATCTATATTCACTCAATTTTTAAAGGACAAACGCGCCCCCATCCTTTTTCGTGGTTCATTTGGGGTCTGCTCACCACTATTGGTTTTTTTGCTCAAATCTCTGATGGTGCTGGAATAGGATCAATTATTACTTTAGCCTCTGCTTTTATTTCTTTTTTTATCGCAGGTATTGGGTATATCAAACGCAAAAATATTAC
>PANS01000028.1 GCA_002708415.1 Micavibrio sp.
ATCCTGCCAGTGAGATTTCCAGTTTTCACGCCTTGCCTTTGCTAACACATAGCGATCAATAAAGGGTTGAATTTCTACTGCCTCATCTGCGCGAACTTCATTTTTTTTATTTATATTCTCTATCATTATTATTCTCCTAACAGCGTTTTACGCGTCGATTGTTCACCTTCAGAAAGAAAGCCTTTGAACCCTGTAAATATCGTACCTAAACGCCCCCTTGTGCGGCGAAGAAGACTCTCTTTTCTTTCTTCAGAAGTAACTTGAGCTTCGCTCGCCTCTGTACTAACTGCAGTAACCTCAGGGCTTGTTGGATTATTGACGTAAATTGTTTTAACAGGAGGAACCTGTTTTGGAATTTTAGGACGTTTTGTTAAGCTACCCATTGGAGCTCTCCTTTCGTAAACTGATCTTCTTGAATTTGTTTTTCTGCTTTGTTTGTTAGGCATTGATAAAGCTGCCATGGTGTAACCACAAAGCGCTTATGAATACCCAAAAGGCGCTTAATTGCTTCGACACACGTGAACATCATTGGCGGCGCTGCTTTTTTCTGTTCTCTATTGATTGATGCCTTACAAATTTTATAGCCACGGCTTTCAAGCCAAGATGGCAAATCAAAGCTTGGATTAAGATGATGATAAATTTGCACTTCTGTATAAGGCGAAAGCGGATCAATACTCATCCAGCGCTCTCCATCATTCATAAGAACAAAGCAATGCCTAAATCCTGGCTTTAAAAATTTAAGCCACGGTAAATCTGTTTCACCCGAAAAAATAACCCACGCGTTTTGTGACAGCTTTTCATTATTATCATTGTGTAATTGTTGATCTACCATGATGTCCCCTGCTCAATTGTATTTAGATGTGTCGTGCTTTTAATTGCGTTTAATGAAATATTGGAGCGCACAGACGATGTTTTTTCATTGCCTTGATGCACAACCGCCCCGTGCGCCCAGAATTTATTCGGGCGATTGCAAGTCAGCTTTTTTGCGCGAACTATTCCCTTACGAACAAGAACAGGCTCAATACGATCAAGCGCTTCTTTCCAAAGCTTATGCGCTCGTACCTCTTTAATACGTCTTGGATCAGGCGGGATTTGACGGCGGCCATAATGACGTAGCACCAGTAAATGGTCACGCACCAAACGGCGATTGCGATATAAATTGTCTAAGATTTTTAAAATATCTGTTGGCTCACAATTGCGCGGCGTTATAGATAAACCAGCAGTAAAACGTGCGCCTTCATTCTTGGCCTCTTGCGCCTTAATAAACCAAAACCATGTTTCCACTGCGCTTTCAAATGGCACTGTATCCATTTCAGGTTGGTGCTTTGGGGAATAAATTCTATCAGATGCCATTCTTTTTGTTCTTTCCTGTTTTCTTGATTTCATAAGATATGTTCTCTTTTTAAACCTTTTTGTTCTCTTTATGTTCCTATTTATGATAGAGTGGTTTTATAAAGTCAAGAGAAAAATAGGATTTATTTCCTATTTACTTTTTGACGCATAAATGGGAGTTTAATCCTAATCGTAAAATGAGGACGGTGAGATGCTCACACATGATAAGATTTGGCAAGCGGTAGACAGGCTCGCAACGTTATTTGGATATAGCCCCTCTGGGCTTGCAAAACAGGCAGGGCTTGACCCAACATCATTCAATAAAAGCAAACGTTTTGGCGTTGATGGAAAACCACGCTGGCCTTCAACAGAAAGTATTTCACGCATCTTGGGTGCAACAGGCGCCACGATGTCTGATTTCCTAAGCCTTATCGATGATGAGGTAGAGCAAGCAAGTCATAATAACGCATTTAGTATCCCCGTTATCGGCTTCGCACAGGCGGGGACAAAGGGGTACTTTGACGAAGACGGCTATCCGCTTGGTGATAGTTGGGATGAAGTACAATTTCCGCAATTTGAGAAAGTCAGCGACAGCAAAGTTTACGCCCTTAAAATCAATGGCGATTCAATGGAACCGCTATACCGTAAAGGAGATGTTTTAATTGTTTCCCCTCACGCTAAAATCAAACGTGGTGATCGTATTGTAATTAAGACTACTGGTGGCGAAGTCATGGCTAAGCACCTTGCACGTCAAAATTCGAACGGTGTAGAGCTGAATTCCCTTAACCCTGCACACAACAATATAAAGATACCCAGCAATGATATTGCATGGATGGGAAGAATCCTCTGGGTTAGTCAGTAAAAATTGATATAAAGACTTATTACAAAGGATAAATAAAAGGATCAAAGACATGGACAAACAAGAAATCGCCAAGAAATCGGCAGAAATACTTATCAATACAAAATGTGTAGGCTTTAACGCGGCCGAGCCTTTCGTGTATACATCAGGAGCCATTGGCCCTGTTTATGTTGATTGTCGCCGCCCTATTGCTTTTGCAAAAGAGCGTAATCAACTGATGAGTTTTGCAACAGACATCTTAAAAGATCTAGGCATTGACTATGTTGCTGGCGGTGAAACTGCTGGTATTCCTTATGCGGCCTTCTTAGCAGAGCGCATGAACCTTCCAATGCTCTACGTTCGTAAGCAGCCAAAAGGCTTTGGACGCATGGGACAAATTGAAGGTCATTTTGAAGAGGGCTCTAATCCTAACGTTTTACTCGTTGAGGATTTACAACGTGATGGCGGATCAAAAGTGCCGTTCGTAAAAGCCCTTCGTCAAGCTGGCGCACAAGTTAAAGACAGCTTCGTTGTTTTTCATTACGGCACATTTGCAAAAAGTGAAGAGCGTATGAAAGAACTTTCAATGAACCTTCATGCGCTTTGTAATTGGTGGGATGTATTAGATGTTGCCAAAGAAAAAGGATACTTTGATGCGGCAACAATTGATTCAGTTGAACTCTTCTTAAATGATCCTGAAACATGGCAGGCGCAAAATGCGCACCTCAAAAAGGCCTAAAGTAGAAAGCCTAATAAACATGGCCAATAGCCCAAAAATCACGTTTCATGCCGCAGACACACCCGAAGCACAGAGTGCTTTGAATGATCTACTACAGCATTACGATAACCACGCGCCTGAAAATGCAGATATTGCCGTTGCTATTGGTGGTGATGGTACAATGCTTGAAATGCTGCATAGCCTTTATGATTTAAGATTACCAGCTTACGGTATTAATGTTGGCTCCGTTGGTTTCCTACTCAACCCTTTTCGACCAGAAAAATTAAAAGACCGCCTGTCTCAAGCACAAAAAGTAGATATCTATCCGCTTCAAATGATCGCTACAGGAAAAGATGGACAACAACACGAAGCGCTCGCGTTTAATGAAGTTTCTCTGTTAAGAGAAACGCGACAGGCCGCGAAACTTCAAATTTCAGTCGATGGAATAGAACGTATTCCTGAGCTCGTCTGTGATGGAATTTTAGTTGCAACACCAGCAGGAAGTACGGCTTATAATTTATCCGCCCACGGCCCGATCATTCCATTATCAGCAAATGTCTTAGCCCTCACACCTATAAGCGCTTTCCGTCCAAGACGTTGGCGCGGCGCTTTATTGCCATCTCATTTAAAAATAAAGATAGATATCTTAAACAACGAAAAGCGCCCTGTCAGTGCAACATCAGATTCAACAGAAATTCGTGACGTCGTTAGTGTAGAAATTCAACAATCCGATACTGCAGGATGCACTCTTCTCTTTGATCCAGATCACAATCTAGAAGAACGTATCTTGAAAGAGCAGTTTATTTCTTAAGACTTACGTGGCGTTTTAGGCACAATTTTATTAACCGAACGCAAACGACGCTCTTTGATTTGATCGTTTTCGATACCGCTTAGGCCTTCAAGAACTTCTTCCTTCACGCTACCATCTTCCATGATACCGCTTTCAGGAATCAAACCTAAGCGTTTGGCAATTTCTTGATAGCCTTCAACGAGGTCACCAAGATCTTGACGGAAACGATCTTTATCCATTTTTTCGCCAGATTTTACATCCCATAAACGACAGTTATCAGGAGAGATTTCGTCCGCCAAAATAATATAAAGATCGCCATGTTCTCCCCAAAGACGTCCAAATTCCAATTTGAAATCCACAAGACGTAGGCCAATACCTTGAAACAAACCACTCAAGTAATCGTTCACGCGGTAAGCCAAACCAACCATTTCTTCGAGTTCATAAGGATCAGCCCAGCCAAAATTTATAATATGGCTTTCGCTGATTAACGGATCATTCAGTTCATCTTTCTTATAAAAATATTCAACGATTGGCTGAGAGAAGATCGTTCCTTCTTTCACACCATAACGTGTACAAATAGATCCTGCTGCTACATTACGAATAACAAGCTCAATCGGAATAATTTCAACCTGACGCACAAGCTGCTCACGCATATTAAGCTGCTTCATAAAATGAGTTGGAACACCCATCTCTTCAAGTTTTGTCATAATATGAGAGGATATACGATTATTCAACACCCCTTTTCCAGAAATCACGTCATGCTTTACCGCATTAAAGGCCGTTGCATCATCTTTGAAATATTGTACAACCGTACCTGGCTCTGGGCCTTCAAAGATTGTTTTCGCTTTACCGTCATAGAGTTGTTTTCTATTCATAATTGACCTTTAATTCTTGGCTAAAATTTGCGTAATATCTGTATATAAGCATGGATTTCAAAAGATTCAAATGATACCTTACTTTTAATTGAATTCTTTAGAGGAAAAGCCTCTAAAACAGCAAGAAAAAGAGGAAAAAATGGCTGATTTTAAAGACAGAGAAAGCGCATTTGAAAACAAATTCGCACTAGATGAATCACTGATGTTCAAGGCAGAAGCACGCGCTTGTAAGCTTTTTGGCCTATGGCTTGGCAAAAAATTAAACTTTTCAGAAGGTGAAGCACAAGCTTTGGCAGCCAACCTTGTAGGGGCCAATCTAGAAGAAGCTGGTTTTGATGATGTAAAGCGCGCTATTGCACCAGTTATTGTTGATAGTGGTGTCGCCGTAACAGACGAAGAGATTGATACTCAATTAGAGAAACTATTCATTGACGCTCAAGAGCAAATTAAAAACGAAGCGTAAAAGGTTATTACCATGGCAATGGATGCAGAAAACATTAAAGAACTCATTATTGAGGGCATACCAGACGCGGTTGTTGAAATCACAGACCTTCGCGGCGATGGGGATCATTATGCAGCGCATATTACTTCTGCGTCTTTTGAAGGCTTATCACGCGTTCAACAACACCAAAAAGTATATAATGCCCTTCAAGGTCGTATGGGAAATGAACTTCACGCCCTTGCCATACAAACGTCAACACCCGCGTAATTACTAAAAACAGAAAGAGTAAAAAATGGAAAATATTATCTTTGACCAAATTAAAAAAGAAATCGCCAGCAACGACGTTGTTCTTTACATGAAAGGCACAGGCGTATTTCCACAATGCGGTTTTTCTGCTGCCGTTGTTCAAATCCTTTCCGAATTCGGCGTATCTTTTAAAGATGTAAACGTTCTCGAAGATCAAACAGTCCGCGAAGCTATTAAAGAATTTAGCCAGTGGCCTACTATTCCGCAACTCTACGTTAAAGGTGAGTTTATTGGTGGCTGTGACATCGTGCGTGAAATGGCAGAAACTGGAGAGCTTGCTCAACTTTTTCAAGACAAAGGCATCTCCTTTAATCAGGCAGCTTAATTACATTCTCGGCATTTTTGCATCGCGGTGTACATAAGCCGAAAGCATTAAGCCAAAGCCTACTAAAACAGTCAGCATGGATGTCCCTCCATATGAAATCATCGGGAGGGGCGCGCCGACAACGGGGATTAAACCCATCACCATTGCCGTGTTAATAAAAACATACAGTGAAAAGTTCACGATCAACCCAACAGCCAATAAACGCCCAAAAGAATAACGTATTTTTTGCGCTATAATATGACCATATAAAAATAATGCTCCGAACACTCCGAATAAAAATAGGCCACCAATTAACCCCCACTCTTCTACCCAAAGCGTAAAGATGAAATCAGTTTGTTTTTCTGGCAAAAAGTTCAAACGGCTTTGTGTTCCTTGTAAAAAACCTTTTCCTTCAATACCACCCGAACCAATAGCAATTTTTGATTGAATAATATGATAGCCAGAGCCCAGTGGATCAGACTCTGGGTTTAAAAACGTCAAAACCCTTTGCTTTTGATAGCTATGCATCAAACTCCACGCGACAGGAAGAGAGAGAACTGCCAGAACACCTCCGACAATGAAATATAAAATAGGCGCGCCAGATAAAAAAAACATCGTAATTCCTGCCATTACAATCATCAAAGATGTTCCCAAATCTGGTTGTAACAAAACCAATCCCACGGGTGCTAAAATCAAAAAAACTGCAGGAGTTAAAAAGCGCGGGCTTTTCATTTCCTCTGGCGTCGCCGTATGAAAATACTTCGCCAAAGCCAGTACAACAACAATCTTCATAGCCTCCGATGGTTGGATCTGAATAAAACCTAAATCAATCCAGCGTTGGGCTCCCATACCAATCTGCCCTTTAATCTCAACAATCACGAGCAAGATAAAACCAAGGATATAAAGGGGGTAAGCAAGGCGGTACCACCACCTGATATCAAACATAGCAATAATAATCATCCCCGCGATTCCAACACAAAAACGGGTTATCTGACGCGATGCCCACGGATCAAAATTACCGCCTGCCGCAGAATATAGCGCAGTAAAACCTATAAACGCTATCACAATAATTAGTGTAATAAATCCCCAGCTCAACCGAGACAGCTTATTAAAGATGTTCATATTATTATCAAGAGATGGTGCAGATTTAATCATATTTTCAAATTGCTCTTACCGCACTTTAATTTCTGATTTATCAAGCTCACGCTCTTGAACAAAACGAAGTAAATCTCTTGCAAGAGGCGCTGCCGTTCCTGAACCACTGCCCCCATGTTCAATAACTGTAGAAACAACATATTTAGGATTATTAAGCGGCGCATATCCTACAAACAGTGCATGATGACGATAATTCCAATTATCATCACCCGAACGCTCTCCAGACATTCTTTGTTTCTTTGTAATTCTCTTTACCTGCGCTGTTCCTGTTTTACCGCCCATGCGCCACTTCTTTTCTTCTATTTGCGAACTATATGCGGTACCCTTTTCATCATCAACCGCTCGATCCATTCCGCGTTTGATGATTTTCAAATGACGTTGATTAACATTCATTGAAGGCCAGTTTTCCTGATTCACTTTTTTATCACCAACATAGCCCACCATCCACGGTTTCACAGCCTTACCGCCATTAACCAAGCGGCTTGTCATGACAGCCAACTGGAGCGGCGTTGCAGAAATATACCCTTGACCAATACTCGAAACAATAGTTTCTCCAGGGCGCCATTTTTGCCCAAGAGTGGCCATCTTCCATTCTTTGTCAGGAAGAAGTCCTTGCCGCTCCCCTCCAAGATCAAAATCATATGTCTCCCCTAAACCAAATTCTCTGGCGGTTTCAACCATTTTATCAATACCAATTTCTGTCGATAGTTTATAAAAATATGTGTCGCACGACTTCATCAATGCCGATTCCATGCTTACATATTTATGCCCACCGCGTTTCCAACAATAAAATATATCGGATCCATACTCATAACTACCTGTACAATTAACAAGCGTTTTAGATGTTGCCACGCCTGACCTTAAAGCCGCTAAAGCCGTAATCATTTTAAACGTCGAACCCGGGGGGTACTGACCACTAATTGCTTTATTATTAAAAGGGAATTGAGGATTATTTAAAATTTCCTGATAACGATCAACACCAATACCATTAACAAACAAATTTGGATCAAAGGAAGGGTAAGAAGAAAGCGCATAAACCGCACCAGTATGAGCATTCATTACAATAGCCGACGCACTTCTTTCCTGTGACAAACGGTTTTGTGTAAAACGCTGCGTTTCAGCATCAATACTTAATGTAAGCCGTTCGCCCTCAAAACTTTTTTCTGAATTAAGCTCGCGCACTTCACGGCCACGAACATTGACCTCCATGTGTGAAGTTCCCTCCTCACCACGAATTTCCTCTTCAAAGGATTTTTCTAAACCTGTTTTACCAATTTTAAAATCTGGTAATTTTAAAATATGAGCAGGGTCTTTTTCTAAATCATTTTGAGTAACTGAACCAACATATCCAACGATATGTGCCGTTGCCTCAGCCAATGGATAGCTTCTTACTTCGCCCACATCAATATTTATTCCTGGAAGATCTGGCAAATGTACTTCAATTTTTGCAACATCATTCCACGTCAAGTTATCTGTCACCTCTAAAGGAACAAAAGAAGCAGCCTTTTTAGATTGCTTAATAATTTTCTGAATCTGTTTTTCATCAAGATCGATATACTGAGAGAGCATTTTAAGCGCTTTGTCTAAATCCTTAGATTGCTCTGGAATAACCATAACCCGAAAGTTTTGATTATTGATTGCCAGAGGAACACCAAAGCGATCAACGATTTCACCGCGCGAAGGCAACGTCATTTTAACATTGATACGGTTTTTATCTGCCAAAGTTTTATATTTTTGCCCTTCAACCAACTGCAACCAAGCAAGGCGACCGCCTAAAACTGCCAACATGCCACCTTGAACCGCCCCAACAACAAAGGCGCGGCGCGTAAAGCTTTTTGACCGATCGAAGTTTTTATCCATGCTTACCTTTCACTATAAATCCTTTATGATAAAAATACCCGCTATAATCAATAAGACTTTAGATTAGGGGGTAATATTCTCTGAATAAAGGTCAGCACAAGAGCCATCAAAGGAAACATTAGAATCGTCAGTAAATTGCTCGCAAGAATATCTGTCACAGGCATTAAAGAAAGATAACGTAGCGAAAAGAAGAACCACTGCGCCATATATACGCCCGTTGAAATAACTGTAAAGCCAAGCCAAAACATTAAATAAGGTTGGCCCATCAAAAAGAGTCGCTGTGATCTCATAATTACATGGACAACAACAAATAACGCCGCATGTAAACCTACAGGAAAGCCTGAAATAAAATCAACAATGAGACCCAACACAAAAACCAACACAGCAGGTATAAGCGATGGCCTATAAATACCCCAATAATAAATTGGTATAATAATAAAAAGCGGGCGAACACTTTCTGTATAAGGAAGAGAAAAACTTACAATACTGAGTAAAAGAAATAAAATTGTGGTCATTTGTGCCGCACCCATACGTGCTACCCAACGAGCTCCTTCATAGTTAATATACCCACCAAGCATCATTAACCGCTATAGAAGGTCATCCAAATTACCAGAGGATAAATTCGGATTAACGTCCATGTTGATAATACGAACATTTGTTATATTGTGAACATCGGCGAATGGTTGTGCTAATATTTCAATGCCATCAATAGCCTCAATACGCCCCACGGGAAGTCCTACAGGAAACATTCCCCCATCGCCAGAAGTAACGAGACGTGTACCTACGGTAACAACACTATCTTCAGGGATATACTTCAATATAGGCAGCGTATGATTACCACCAACCAGAACAGCCTTTTGCCTACTACCCTCAAGAAGAACAGGAATACGGGAGTTAAAGTCTGTAACAAGCATGATACGTGAAGAGTTTTTCCCAACTTCAATGACGCGACCAACGAGCCCTTCACCAGCAAGAACAGGTTGGTTCTTTTTAACACCATCGGCGCGGCCAACAGCAACCAAAACAGTTTTAACAAAAGAGTTGCCTGAGTCAGCGATCACTTTAGCCGTTACATATTGATGTGGCGCAGAGACTTTTACATTAAGCAATGCTTGCAAAGATTGATTTTCAGCCTGAAGCATAAGTGCCGTTTGATACCATTCACGCAAACGAACATTTTCTTCTTTTAGCTTTGCATTTTCCGCACGTAAATTTGTAAGGCCTGAAACACCGCCAATAAAATTAGCAGCGCCTTGAAAAGGCGCATTTACCGCTTTTAAAATTGGAGCAAAGCCATCAACAACATTTGTTCGCGCGCCTTGAAAAAAAGAAGGGTTAATAATCGAGGCAGAAAGAAATAAAAGGGAGAGAAGAATGAGAAAAACCGCGATAGACTTACCACTCATAAAATCGAATGGAAGCGCTCTTGTAAAAGATCTATTTCTGATTTTAGTATTCAATTTATTGCCAACATTTCCCGTACAAAACTTATCTCTTATGAAACGATCAGTACTCATATAAATTTATGGCAAAAATAACCGTATGACAATGCTTAAAGCAGGATAATCCCACATTCGTTCAATAGTTTTAAAACGGAAAATTAGGTTAGTAAGAGCCAATAATAACATTTTGAAGAGTTTTCATCTCTTCTAAGGCATGCCCTGTCCCCAGAACAACACAAGAAAGAGGATCGTCGGCGATTGTCACAGGCAGCCCTGTTGCATGGCGCAGTACAAAATCAAGATTGGCCAGTAACGATCCGCCACCTGTCATAACAATACCCTTTTCAACAATATCAGCGGCAAGCTCTGGCGCAGTATGCTCAAGCGCCACTTTAACACCTTCAATTATTTGACCAACAGTTTCGGCAAGACTTTCCGAAACTTGACGTTCCGTAATAACAATCTCTTTAGGCACGCCATTCATAAGATCGCGTCCTTTAATATACATTTCACGCCCCTCACCATCTGCAGGAGGGCAAGCAGAGCCAACTTCTTTTTTAATTCTTTCGGCTGTACTTTCACCAATAAGAAGATTATGAACGCGACGAATATAAGCAATAATCGCCTCATCCATTTTATCACCGCCAACACGAACAGAGCGTGCATAAACAATGCCGCCGAGTGAAATCACAGCAACCTCAGTCGTTCCACCGCCAATATCAACAACCATAGAACCAGATGGTTCTGTCACAGGTAAACCAGCTCCGATTGCAGCAGCCATAGGCTCTTCAATAAGATGGACCTCGCTCGCTCCAGCGCTTTCTGCAGATTCTTGAATGGCGCGCTGTTCAACTGCTGTTGAACCAGAAGGCACACAAATCATCATTTTAGGAGAAACAAAAGTACGGCGATTATGAACTTTACGAATAAAGTGCTTAATCATTGCTTCTGTCACTTCAAAATCAGCAATAACACCATCACGTAAAGGGCGCGTTGCAACAATGTTACCTGGCGTACGGCCAAGCATTCTTTTTGCTTCATTACCGACAGCTAGAACTTGCTTCTTACCACCAGCCATAGAAATAGCCACAACAGAAGGTTCATTAAGAACAATCCCCTGATCACGGACATATACCAAAGTATTCGCCGTTCCTAGGTCAATTGCCATATCTGCCGACATAAAGCCAAAAAGTTTTGAAAACATGGTTATTCCCGCGATTCCTAAAGGATGATTCTTTATAAGTGACGATTAAATCGAATGATTTATAGCAAAGTTATCAAACAGGCGCACCCCTTCTTTTCAAGCAAACCACATAAATTAAAAAAGTTTTAAGTATGAATTCTCAAATTTCAGGCAGTAAAAAAGCCTTCCTTGTTGCCAAGAAAGGCTTACAGAGCAATTTTATAAAATTAACCTTGGCGCGCTTTAAAGCGTTTATTGACCTTATTGATCACATAAACACGTCCTTTACGGCGAATAACACGACAATTTCTATCACGTTTTTTCAATGTTTTCAATGAGTTAACAACCTTCATCGGTTTATCTTTCTTTTATAAATTCTTAAATCTGAGCGGAAACTACTAATTTTAGGTCTAATTTGTCAACCCTTTAAACCACTTTAAGTACTTTAATTAGGAACAATTCCAATTAAGCCTAAAAGGTTAAACCACCATTATGCACAACAACGACCACAATATAAGCTAAATGCGTTAAATTATGCGCTTCTTGATCAAATCCGAAGGCCCACCAGAACGCTGTATCCGTTGGTTTCCAACCGCATTTATTCGTTAGAATACCTTTTGTACGATCAACGGTACTATGAACAAACAAATCAACGATTCCCATCCACCATAAAGCCGGTGCAAATATCAGCATAATCAATGTTGTCGCCACGCCGTGAATTAATGTATGCGAAAATAAAGCGTGATATCCCTCTTTCCCCGGCTTTCCCTTTGTTAGAGCCATCCAGTCTGTTTGCAACAAAAAATCACAGCTAAATTGTTTAGCGCGAAAGAAAAGGTAAAGAGCAAGAAGAGATAATGGTGTCATGATGAGTAATCTTGAATAGTTTTAAACATTATGCCTATGAAATTGTCTTTCGCCAAGGATTTGTTAGGCAAATAATTATATCTCAACTAAAACATACCAAAACATACATTAAGCCCATAAATTAAATTGATTTAACACTTAAACCAAAGCATCATTGTAGAAGTAATTTTTATATTTTCATTTATATTTTAGCGCTTATACATGTCATCCCTTCAAAAACGTAATTTTCAATCTGGCGATACTATAATGACTCAAGGTCAGCATGGAGATAATGCCTTCATGATTGAAAAGGGGCGCGTTGAAATTTTAATCGAAAAAGAAAAGGGTCTAGTACAACGGGTCGGCACACGTGGGGCCGGAACCATCATTGGCGAGATGGCTCTTATTGATGATGAACCACGTACGGCAACAATCAAGGCCACCGAAGAGTGCTCTCTCTTAGAGATAAACCGCAAAGAGTTTAATAGACGATTAGAAAACTCTGATCCTGTTATGCGTATGGTCATGCAGATTGTTTTAACACGCTATCGTGACATGCTTTCAAGAGCTGCTATTTTAGGTGAACAAAGTGGTGCCAATCAACCAGAAGATCTTGAACGCGAGTATGCAGAAAAAAGTAATGCCGTCGACACTTTTAAAATAGCAAATGAATTTGCTCTCGCCATTGAAAGAGATGAATTATCCTTACATTACCAACCTATGATCGACCTAAAAACAGGTTCTATCAATGGATTTGAAGCATTGATGCGATGGCATCACCCCGAACAAGGTGATATATCTCCGAATGTTTTCATTCCAATAGCAGAAGAAACAGGGCTTATTGCAAAGGCTAGTCTTTGGGCATTCGAAACAGCCTGTAAGGCGCTTTCAAAATTTCAGGCCTTATCAGACAATCATTCAGATTTATTTATGAGTGTTAATTTTTCTAGCGAAGATTTTACAAATCCGCAACTTGCACATGAACTCTTAAACATTTTAAACCGCACTGGAATAAAACCAAACAACATTCACTTAGAAATAACGGAACGACTTCTTATTTCTCACCCGACACGTGCCAAAGAAACATTAGAAAAATGTCGCGATGCTGGTATGGAAATTTCCATTGATGATTTTGGAACGGGATACAGCTCACTCAGTTACCTACATTATTACCCAATTGATATTTTAAAAATTGACCGCAGCTTCATCAAGAATATGAACGAAGATAAAACAGCCCAAGAACTCGCAAAATCTATTATCGCCCTTGGCCAAAATATGGGAATGAAAATCATTGCAGAAGGCGTTGAAACAGAACGTGATGCGAGTGAAGTTCGTGCAATGGGTTGCGATATTGCACAAGGGTATTTTTTCTCTCGCCCTCAAGACCTCAATAGCGCCCTAAATTTCGTGAATTCTGCCGAATTTGACTTCTAAATCAGCTAAATAGCCATTTAAATCGCTAAATTACTCAAAACTCCTCAAAATCAGTTAAATACCTAAAAATTGATCTAATCTTAGGATGTTTTTAAACCTTCTCCTGTATTCTTATTAAGTGCGCAAAGGGAAAATTGCGCCTTAAAATTTAACAATATTGTTTATTTACAATGTCTTAAGGGGGCAAAGGGGAAATCATGGTACAGGGAAATTCAACACTCTCGGAAAACCAAACTTTTAACGCAATGGATAATTCTTCTATCGAATTACCAGAAGGTAGCGCTTTTGCAGACATGGAAATGTCACGTGAAGGACAAGACCTCATCCTGCAATCAAACAATGGGCAAGATTTTGTCATTGAAAACTATTTTTCAGCTGATCCAGCACCTACATTAGAAAATGCCGATGGTTCTGTTTTAACACCAGAACTGGTTGAAGCTTTTGTTCAATCCCCAGAGCATCTCGCACAAATTGAAACAGCTGCAGGAACAGAGCCTGTTGGCGCTATTGAAGAATTGCACGGTGAAGCGACAGTTACACGCACCGATGGATCATCCGAACCTGTAACGCTCGGCACACCGATTTATCAAGGTGACATTGTTGAAACAAGCGCCGATGGTGGTGTGAACATTCTTTTTGTTGACGAAACAAGCATGGCTTTAAGTGAAGGTGCGCGTTTTGCCGTTAAAGATTACAGCTTTGATGCTGAAACAGAGAGCGGCACAACTGATTTTTCTGTTCTACGCGGCGTTTTTGTTTTCACAAGTGGCCTTATTGGTCGTGATGATCCGGACGATGTCACTATTGATACGCCTGTTGGATCAATTGGTATCCGTGGAACAATTATCGCAGGTAACATTAACCCTGAAGGTGAAAGTACAATATCTGTTGTTGAAGGGGCGATTGTTATTAAAAATGGCGCTGGTGAAAGAACGCTTTCTGAGCAATTTGAAACCATTACGATCAATGGCTTTAACTCTGAAATACAAGATATTGGCGTATTAGAGCCAGCCGCAGTAACCAATGCTTATGGCTCTGCGAGCTATGTTATTCCTTCTCTATTCAGCAACATTAATGATGCGGCCAAAGAAAAAGCAGCAGCAGAAGAGCAAGCGCAAGAAGAAATTTTAGAGGCAGAAACTCTTGAAGAAACAAAAGAAGAAATCATTGAAGAGCCAGTGGAAGAGCTTATGCCTGAAATGATGCAAGAGCCAGTGAATCAATCGCTTGAGTTCAAATTGATGCAAGAGCAAAATCCAATAGAAATGAAAAGAATGCAGCGTCTTAAAATGCGTATAGCAGAGCAGCAGCAAGAAAAAGAACGTATTGATGACTTACAAAATCCTGATGTTATTGCCAATGCACAAACACCAAAATTTACTATCGTAAACAGATTAACAGAGAACGAGCAAGACGGTGGAATTGTTGCAAGGCTTATTACAAACAAATCTGGCACACAATTTACTTTTGCTAATGGAACAGATACAAGCACTGATGATAATTTTCAAATCATTGGTAATAATGTTGTTTTAACCACAACAGGCTATAGTGTACTAACAGGATTGGTTTCTGCCTCTGGTGCGTCTGGTTTTGACACAAGTACTCTTTGGGGTAATTACGCTATTCGCGCTACTGGTCCGGATGGACAAACCGTTATGCGTGCCTTTAATCCCGTTATTGAAGATGTTGGTATAAACTTGAATGGTAGTGGTCAAGGCCAGTATGAAGATGGATTGATCAATGTTGGTGATACAAATAATGATGGCAATGATGACTTTGCCCTTATAAATGGTACAAGTGTCGAAACTGTTAATAACCTTCTAGGCTCCGTACTTTCAACAACAAGTACATATAACTATACATCTATTGCAGCCATTGGTGATCTAAATAATGATGGATTCATTGATCTTGTTACAGGAAATGAATCGCTTAGTGCTGGCTCTGTTATCAATGGTAGTCTAGGCGGAGGATTCACAGAGAATGCTTTAAGTGCATATGGCGGAGGATATGGTTCTTCCGTTTCTGGCGCAGGTGATTTTGATGGTGATGGTCAACTTGATTATATCGTTGGTGCCCCTGGTACAAACGGTGGTAATGGGCGTGTTTACCTTCATTATGCTGGTGGTAGTAACGATATTCAAATAGAAGGGACCAGCGGCGAAGGACTCGGTCAATTTGTAGCTGGTGTTGGTGATACAAACGGCGATGGATTGAGCGATATTCTTATCGGTGGAAATAATCAAAGCCAAGCGTATCTTATTTATGGAACAACATCACCTGGCGTATTAAACGGAATTACTACCAGTACCCTTGGAGGATCTGGCACAACAATTGATGTTAGTGGTACAGGTCAGATGATCTTGACCGGTGGCAATGCTGGTGACTTCAATGGCGATGGTTATAGCGACATGATCATCTCCACAACAAATGGAACCGACGTCAAAAATTTTGTAGTTTTTGGTGGAAACACACTTCTATCAACAATAGATATGGCGTATCTAGAAAATCCGGATAATGCATTTAAAATAAATGATGTAAGCGGGTTTGATACAAACTACACTGTTCGATCAGTCGGTGACGTAAACGGCGATGGATTTGATGATGTTGAAGTCGGCTCAGTAGCAACAGGATTTTATATCGTCAATGGTGGGTTACAAGGAAATGTAGCATATGTTGCTGATGGTGCGCCGAATGACCTTAACCTAAGCAGTGGTAACGTATGGGCAAGCAATGATGGTCAGGCAATGGTTAATGGTCGAAATTTTTACGATAACAATTTCAACAACTTGAGTATTCTCGGTAACAGTCAAAATAATACAATAACAGTAACTGATGAAACATTCAGAAGCATTGATGCAGGAACCGGCATGGATACTCTTCGCTACGGCACAGCTGCTGGATCATTAGATTTTACTAATATCAATTACGAACAAATATCTGGCATTGAACGCCTACAATACTCACAAGATGGTGCAACAATACAGCTAACCGTTGAAAATATCTTTAATTTATTAAAGACAAGCGATACTGGAGAGTTAAAAATTGAACTTGATGATTTAGGTGGCGTTACTTCAGGTAATCTTATTATTAGCGATGGTATAGGTGGAGACGATTATACAGGATCTAATCCAGAAGATGATATTGCTACAATGCTAACAGCAAGTTCTTTGAGCGGCGTTACAGTTTCTAACCCTAGCGGTGGAACAGGATCAGATCCATATCAGTATGACATTGGAGGATACACTCTTTATATTGATAATAACATTGCAATTGATGCGGCGTAATCACTTACTCTTTGCGATAAAAACACCGTCCCAGTCATCTGTGGGCGGTTTTTTTGTGAATTCCATGATACGTTTTTTGTAGAGTTTGTAATATGCGTCCATATTCGTACCAAAAACTTTTTTAGCAGCCACTTGAGCTTCTTTTACATCCTGGGCCGCACATCCAAAATCTGCTGCGCGATAAGCCGCCAACATTCCATTATGTGTTGCCTTCCATTTCTTAAATTCTTTTGATTGAGCAACCTCATCATCGCCAATCAAAGTAAAAATACGAACAGGGATTTCTTTACCAACAACTTTAATCAGATCGATTTCAATGAAAGCTAAATCACTTGCTTGATTTTTTGTTTCTTCTCCAACTAAAATTTCAACGCCATAGGCTTTCGTTTGCCCTTCTAAACGTGACGCTAAATTCACACTATCACCAAGCGCAGAGTAAGCAAATCGTTGCTGAGAGCCCATATTGCCTACAGAACATTCACCCGTGTTGATACCAATTCCTGCGCTTAAAACTTTAGCTTCTTGCCCTTTTTCTTTTGCTTTTAATGCAAGAGCTTCATTCACAGGAACAAGCGCTTTATTCATTTTTAACGCCGTTAAACAAGCATTACGCGCATGATTTTTATCATCAAGAGGCGCATTCCAAAACGCCATCATCGCATCACCCATATATTTATCGATGGTTCCTTTATTTTCCATCACCAAATCTGACATTGGTGTAAGAAAATCATTCATCAATTGTGTTAATTCTTCTGGATCCAGACTTTCAGAAATTTTTGTAAAGCTTCTGATATCTGTAAACATAACAGAGAGCTCTTTCGTCTCCCCCCCGAGTTTTAAACTATCAGGATTTTTTGTCAGTTCATCCATATAATCTGGAGAGATATAATACCCAAACGCGCCGCGAATTTGGCTCTTTTCCGATTCAGACCGCACATAAGCCAATAATGAAGAGAGTATAAATAATGAAAATAAAACGGCACTAGGATAGACAGGATCAAGCAATAAACCCATATCAGAAAAAGCAATCCACGATCCAGCAAACATCGTTCCCGCTAAAGCAACCGTAATCAAACCGATCCAAAACAGATTAAAAAACAAAGATAATATAATAATTGAAAGACCTGCCAAGGCAATCAAAGCCCCTTCTTTATCAATTATTTTATCGGGTCTTGTTAAGAATTTACCTTGAAGAATTTGCTCTGCAATATTCACATGTACTTCAACCCCTGGCGCAAATAAATTGAGCGGCGTTGAACGAATATCTTTTAAACCCTCTGCGCTCGTTCCGATAAAAACAATTTTATTATCTATTTTTTTACGCAGTGTTTCTTTTATTTTTTTATCCAATATTTTATAAGCAGAAACATAATCATCTTTTGTTATGTCGCGATAATAAACCCACATTTTCATATGCTCATCAACTGGAATAGAATATTGATCGAGCTTCACAAGATATTTTGTATCAACGCTCGTATTCTTTTTATTTGAACGAATAATATAACGCGCCTTGGGATCAACAAAAACACGAAGTGCTTCTAAAGCTAACAATGGGTAATAAGAGACCTTTTGTGTTGCACTCCCCTCTTTTGGATATTTATAAAAACTATGAACGCGGCGGATAATGCCATCACTTTCTGGGCTAACCATAAAATGTCCGTTACCTGCAGCAAGCTTTGACAAAATGGGAAGATTTGTTGCCACGCCTTCAGGTGCACTCACATTGCGTTCAAATTCTTTACGATCCCTAACAAGAACAGTAGGCGAAGAAACAAGGTGCGGCGTTCTACGTGTTTCTTCTTTACGGGCACGAGAAAAGCCCGTCACAACATTACCAGAATCTTTAATAGCTTGAGAAAAAATAAAATCATTATCAGGAAAACTTTTTAAAGCATCTTTGATAATTTTTGTTTCTTCAACAACAGGTAGATTCTTTGCAATATGGCGCGGCGACGTTCTATCCGTTTCCGCAAACACCATATCAAAAGCAATCGCTTTTGCGCCCAAGTCAGTCAAATTACTAACGAGGTCAGCGACAATGTTACGGGACCATGGCCACTGACCAATTTCTTTAAGAGAGTCTTCATCCAGATCAACAATGATTACTTGATTTGTTTTTTCACGCGGTTTTAAACGATTATATTGATCAAAAACGATATTTTGAACCTTCTTACGCGCCCCTGTTTCAGAGAAGCTATAAAGCGTTGCACAAATAAGAAAGATAAAGAGTAAACCTAAATGCACCCATTTATTGATTATAATATTCTTCATAGATAACACTTTGTTTTCTTAAGCTTATCGCTCTGTTAACGCTTTATCTTTTGCGCGAAGTACAGGCTTTAACAGATAATCCATGACTGTTCTTTTTCCTGTAATAACTTCAACATCCGCAATCATGCCTGTTGTAATCGGTAGAGGATTTTCTTCTGTACCTAAATAATTCTTTTCTGCACGCAGCTCTATTTCAAAGAAAACATCATCTTTTCCATCAGAGACGCTATTGGCACCAATACGGATAAGCTCTCCTTTGAGCGATCCATAACGCTGCGAATCATAAGCAGAAATTTTTATATTTGCCGCTTGCCCGACTTTAACAAAAGCAATTTCATGCGGCGCAACACGAGCAACTATTTTTAAATCACCACCAAGGGGCACAACTTCAACAAGTTGCATAGCAGGTTCAATAATTCCGCCCTTTGTCTTAATTGTAATTTTGTTGATCACGCCATCAACAGGAGAGCGAACTTCTGTTCTAAAAACACGATCTTCAATTGTGCTCATGCTTTCAGAAATCTGAGAGAGTTGCGTTTCAACATCATTCAATTCACCAAGCGCCTGAGATTTAAATTTATCTTCCTGGTCTTGGCGTTCTTTCTTTGCCGCCGATAAGTCGGCATTTAAACCACTGCGCTTTTGAACAGCCTCACTAATTTGACCAGAGATATCACTCAGTTCACGATTAAGGCGTATCTCATCAATTTTAGGAACAGCTTTCTTACGCACCATTTCTTTTGTAATCGCCAACTCTTCATTCAGTAATTTTCTGCTTTGGCTTAAACGGTTAATTTTTGCACCAACCTCAGATAGACCAGCACTCGCGCTGCTAATACGGCTATCTAAAATAGATTTAGCATTATCCAATTCTTGCTGACGTGATCGATACAACGCCTCTTCATTACGCGCAATATTGGGTGATTTTTCAACAATCTCTGCATCAATCTCCAAAGGCTTCGCATTCGCTTCCGCCATCAAACGATTTTTCTTTGCTTTTAATGCCAAAAATTGAGCTTCAGCGCCACGACCTTCCGAAGCAAACATCAAATCTTTAATACGCAAGATAACTTGATCTTTAACAACTTTATCACCTTCACGTACGAGTAATTCATCAAGGATTCCACCTTCAAGGCTTTGCACGATTTGAATTTCTTTAGAAGGCACAACTTGCCCTGACCCTCGCGTAATTTCTTCCACTTCAGAAACAGATGCCCAAATCACCATCGTCACCACCATAGAAACAACAGCGATAAGCATAAGATTAGAACTCAACGATGGCTTCATTCTCGCCGCCGCGTCTAACTCTGTCATAAATTCCTTATCATCGGCCATCGTTACTATCCTTTGGGAACCTTAATATTTCCGCTCGCAATTGCTTCCATTACTTCATCACGTGGACCGCTCATAATAACATGCCCCTGATCCATTAAAATAAGGTGATCAACCAATGTTAAAAGATGATGGCGATGCGTAATAAGAATAAGTGTCTTATCTCTACTTTGCTCTTCAATCGTTTTAACAAAAGCCGCTTCAGCTTGCGCATCCATAGCATTTGTTGGTTCATCACAAATAAAGATATTCGGCTCTAATAGCATTGCACGAGCAAGCGCTATACATTGACGCTGCCCGCCGCTTAAACCTTCGCCACGTTCCCCAACTGGTGCATCATACCCCATCGGATGATTAGATATAAATTCATGTACGCCCGCTGCTTTAGCAACACGAAGAATATCCTCTTCGCTGGCATGCGGTAAACTAGCTGTAATGTTATCGCGCACAGTGCCATTAAATAAAACAATATCCTGAGCAATATAAGCAATGTTGCGGCGCAAATCCGCAGGATCAATTTGCCTATAATCCGTATCATCAAAATGAATAGAGCCATGCGAGGGTTGGTAAAGACCTAAAGCCAGACGCGCAATTGTACTTTTTCCTGAACCAATACGACCAATAATTCCAACACGCTGACCCTCTTTAATTGAAAAACCAACATTATCTAAAACCTTACGATCTGTATTTGGGTAAGAAAAACTAACTTTCTTAAAATCAATTTTTCCGTTTAATATTGGACGATGTAAAAACTTATTATGCTCAGGCCTTTCCGTTGGTTTAGACATAATATCATTAAGCGTTTTATACGCCGTGCGCGCCGAATGATAACGGCTCATTAAATTAGCTATCTGACCAATCGGTTGAATAGCACGCCCCGCTAAAAGCACGACTGCGATAAGAGCGCCAACGCTCATTACCTGATCAGCAATAAGATACATTCCGATCAACACAGCAAAAGTTGTGGCCGTTTGTTGAACAAACGTGGCCAGATTAACACCCAACGCAGATACAAAACGGCTTTCCTGTGAACAGGCTGCATTTTCTGCAATATATTGCCCATAGCGAGAACGTAAGCGTCCATCAGCACCAATTGCTTTAATCGTTTCTAAACCATGAATACTTTCAATTAAAAGGCCGTGTTTTGCCTCTGCAGATCGCACCGATTTACGCACGGTACGGCGCAGTGGAAATTGCAAAACAACGCCAATAGCAAAAACAACAACGATAAGAAAAAAGAGTAAGAATGCTATCGGACCCCCTAGTATCCAAATTACAAACAAGTATAAAAATGTAAACGGAAGATCGACTAACGTTGTCATTGATGCTGAGGTTATAAAATCACGTACCGAGTCGAAATCACGAAGCATATTTGCAAAAGCGCCACTTGATTGTGGACGATCCGATAATTTAATATTGAGAAGTTGATCATAAATTTTACGGCCACTTAAAACATCAATCCGGCGCCCAGATAGATCAATAAAATATCCGCGCAATGTACGCATAATAAAATCAAAGAAAAATAATGTAAGAGCGCCAATACCAAGAACCCAGCCTGTCTCAATCGCATTATTCGGCAAAACGCGATTATAAACATTCATAATAAATATTGGGCTTGTCAGGCCAAACAGGTTAATCAAAATCGCAGCCATAAAGGCTCTGGCATAAATCCCTTTGCCTTGAAAAAACGGCCCCCAAAACCAATGTTTATCAGCAGATGTTTCTTCCTCATGATTATCTTGCGATGCTTCTAAAACTGGATGAACATAAATAGCATAACCTGAATATTTCTTCTTAAAATCCGACAGCTTTACCGAACGTTCAGATTTTGTTTCCGGCGACCATATTACCGCGCTCTTTTCCCTTGAATGAATTCGCAATAAAACACATGCCTGTCGATCTTTCATAATCAACACCGCTGGCAGAACGGGCTGTATAATCTTTGTAATATTATCACGTTTTACAGTTTTTGCCTTTAAGCCTGTCTTTTCTGCGGCTTCACAAAAAAGTTCTGGCGACATATTATTTTCATCATAGGCCAGACCAGCTGTTAAAGCTTGCTTGGATTTTGACTGACCGTAATGAGCTGTGAGAAATGAAAGGCATTCAAGCAAAGGATCAACGGAAGAAGATTCAATAGTCACTTGAGGTAGCCTTTGTTTATTTGGTTCAATTATATTTATTTACTCACGCCAGTATAAATACGTTCTTCAATCACAGATTGACTAAGCGATGTAGGTTGTTGAGATACAACAGGAAGCGTTTCTAATTCTGGCATAATTGCTGGCGTTTGACGAATAACATGCCCCCGGGGCTTTTCTTGCAAAGAGGCTGCCTTTGTCATTACAGGGGCAGTAGCCATAACGGGGGCCTGTGCCAAATACTGATTTAATTTTCCCATAGATGCCAAAACAGCATACTCCGCAAGCTTATAACGGTAATCTGCGTTCAAACGTTCAATATCAACATTAAACAATTGATTCTCAGTTTGCATAAGTTGTAATAAACGAACGCGCCCACCTTCAAATTGTGTTTCATAGGCACTTAAAAGTTCTTCTGCGACAGTCTTACGTTCATCAATAATCTTCATTTGCTTTTGTGCCGTTTGCATTTCTACATACGCCCTACGAATATCACCTTGAATTTGCAGAAGTGTTTCTTGCTTACGTGCAAGGAGTTCAGATTTTTCTGCAAGCGCACGATCCCTACGCGCAAACTGCGCACCTCCCGTGTTAAACAGCCAGTTCATTTTCAATAGAGCGCGGCCATCTTCGATTTCACCACCGATTTCTTCTTTTTGATCTTTCTTATAAAGGGAAAGCTCTCCATCAACCGATGGAAAAAGTAGCCCACGTTCTGCTTTAGAATCAAATTCGCTTGCTTGCATATTGCGATCAAGGGACATTAACAGCGGATGCTCCGTTTGTGAGGCAGGCAAAGCCTCTTTAGAATTTTTAGGAACTAAGTGACCGATTGCCAAAGGCTCTTGAAGGCTAGATCTCGGCGCATTACCGACAACCTGCACATAATTTGCCAAAGCTGTTTCAACTTGGCCTTCATAATCAATAATGCTTGTTTCTAATGTTAAAAGAATATTACGCGCTTGCGCCGTTTCAGATTCATCAGCCGCACCTTCATCCACCATCATTTGAATACGATCTAAATAACTTTGAATCGTTTCATTATAAGAGTTAATTTTAGATAAAAGGCGTTGTGAGTGAAAAAGCCCCCAATATGCTTGAACAGCTTGATAGGCCAAAGATTCACGCGCATCTGCAATATTATACTCTTCTGATTGAATTCTTGCATCTGCAGCCTTCACACGATTACTCGTTTCAAAACCATCAAAAATAGGCTGTGTAATTGATGCACTTACCTCGCCTAAACCTGAATAAGCCGCTCCGCGACTGATTGTTAACCCACGACTAGTACTATTATCACCATAGATACGTCCAGCGCTCGCACTCGCGTTGATTTCAGGAAAGTAACCTGAACGTTGCTCTCTTTTTGTTTCATTCGCCACTTCACGCGCAGCTGACGCCACATCAATAGAAGGATGTGATGACAAAGCAAGCGCCACAGATTCTTGTAACGTTTCGGCAAAAACAGGCATTGAAAAACCACCTAACACGAGTGAACAACAAGAGAGTAAAAGAGCTTTTTTCATGATGACCATTTAACAAATAAAATAAAAATCCCGTGAACACAGGATGAGGAAGAAATTACGTATATAAATTTAAAGGGTTTCGGCCATTTAAGCAAGCCTTCTACGCATTAAGCACCTTGAAACATCACTATTCTGTAAAGTGGATTTATTTTTCAGTTTTTCTTCACAAAAACGCAAGAATAAGGCAATGTCTTTTCTCTTCCATTTAGACAAAAAGGATAAGAAACGTGCCGTTAACGATTTCTATTATTAAGGAAAATGCAAATCACGAAAGTCGCATCGCGGCCTCTCCCGAAACTGTAAAAAAACTTACAGCGATGGGCTGCAGCATTAAAATTGAATCAGGTGCTGGTGAAAAAGCGCATTTCACAGATGATACTCTTAAAGCAGCAGGCGCTAAAATAGCGAAAACAGCATCTGAAGCATGCTCTAAATCAGACATCCTTTTAAAAGTTCAAGTAACAGAAGCAGACATTACCCTCATGTCAAAGGGTTCAAATATCATTGGTCTCGTCAATCCTTACTTAAACGAAGCGTTAATTAAAAAAGCAAAAGAAGCAGGCGTTAACCTTTTCGCCATGGAACTTGTGCCACGTATATCACGCGCACAAAGCATGGACGCGCTTTCTTCCCAATCAAACCTTGCTGGTTATAAAGCTGTTCTTGATGGCGCAGAACATTTTGCCAAAGCTTTCCCTATGATGATGACTGCAGCCGGAACAATTGCGCCAGCTAAAGTGTTTATTATGGGCGCTGGCGTTGCAGGTCTTCAAGCCATTGCAACAGCAAAACGTTTAGGCGCAGTCGTTTCAGCAACAGACGTTCGTCCTGCGGCCAAAGAACAAGTTCAATCGCTTGGCGGTACATTTATCGCCATCGAAGATGACGAGTTCAAAGAGGCAGAGACAGCTGGTGGTTATGCCAAAGAAATGTCAGCCGCTTATAAAAAGAAACAAGCGAAGCTGATTGAAGAAACAATCGCAAAACAAGATATTGTCATCACAACAGCGCTCATTCCAGGGCGCCCAGCGCCCAAACTTCTAACCGAAGCCATGGTTAAATCCATGAAGCATGGCTCTGTGATTGTCGATATGGCCGTTGATAATGGAGGAAACTGCGATGTATCCGAAGGCGGTAAAGTTGTATCAAAGCATGGCGTTTCAATCATTGGGCATTACAATACGCCAAGCCGTTTACCGACTGATGCTTCTGCTCTGTATGCAAAAAATTTACTTAACTTACTTAATCTAATGATTGATAACGAAGGCAAAGCTCTCAATATTGATTGGGAAGACGAAATCATAAAAGGCATTGCCCTGACAAAAGATGGATCCATAATTCATCCAAACTTTGACGGCAGGAAATCACCTGCTAAAGGGGCGCAAAAAACGACTAAAAAATCACCCGTTAAAAAGACCACAACCAAAAAATCGACGACTAAAAAAACTGCGGTCAAGAAAGCGGCTAAGAAAACAACAACTAAGAAATCTTCTCCAAAAGAAAATAAGGAGCAATCATAATGACTACTGAAAATACTCAGCACGCCAACAGCTTAAGTGAAACAGCTGTTGACCTTGCTAACCAAGCAAAGGCACTCGCAGATCAAGCTGCTGAAGTTGCCGTACAAGCTTCTCAAGCTATGAATGGACACGAAGCAGGGTTTTTTCTTTCTGGCTTAACAGTCTTTCTGCTTGCCTGTTTTGTTGGCTACTATGTTGTTTGGCGCGTCACCCCAGCCCTTCACTCTCCTCTCATGGGCGTAACAAACGCTATATCAAGTGTGATTATTGTGGGCGCGTTACTCGCCGCAGGCCCTATGGATATGAGTTTTTCAAAATTTATGGGATTTTTGGCTGTTATCCTTGCCTCTATCAATATTTTTGGCGGCTTTATCGTCACAAAACGCATGCTCCACATGTTCAGTAAAAAGAAAGCTTAAATACAATGGAAACACTATCAACTCTCGCCTATTTAGTTTCATCCGTTTGTTTCATTATGGCGCTTCGCGGCCTATCCGGTCCTGATACCGCGCAACAAGGTGTAACTTACGGTATCGCTGGTATGGCCATTGCTATCGTAACAACGCTTTTAAATGTTGAAAGCTGGGGTATGATTATCTGGGGTGTTCTCATCGGTGGAACGATCGGTACTGTTATTGCCAAGAAAATTGAAATGACGGCTCTACCGCAACTCGTAGCCGCCTTCCACTCACTTGTCGGTTTGGCCGCGGTCTTTGTTGCCGCCGCCGCTTTCTTTAATCCTGAAGCCTTCGGCATTGGCTTGGTTGGAGATATTCATACTTCTAGTCTTATAGAGCTTTCACTCGGCTTAACGATTGGTGCAATCACCTTTACAGGATCGGTTATTGCCTTCGGTAAGTTACAGGGTATTGTTTCAGGAAAACCTGTCAGCTTTCCAAATCAGCACGCTATTAACGCCGCTATTGGTGGAGTGATCTTATTCCTTATCTTTATGCTCTGCACAACACAAAGCGCCTTTTTCTTCTGGGTGCTTGTCTTATTTGCTTTTGTGATTGGTGTATTGATTATCATCCCAATCGGCGGTGCGGATATGCCTGTGATTGTATCTATGCTAAACTCATACTCAGGTTGGGCAGCAGCTGGTATTGGTTTTACTCTGCAAAACAACTTACTAATTATCACAGGTGCGCTCGTTGGGGCTTCAGGAGCAATCCTTTCTTACATCATGTGTAAAGCCATGAACCGTTCGTTCATCAGTGTTATCCTTGGTGGATTTGGTGGAGAAGAAGCTGGTGCAGCCCAAGACATGGGTGATCGTCAGGCTAAGATCGGCTCTGCCGAAGATGCGGCTTTCATCATGAAAAATGCCTCTAAAGTCATTATCGTACCTGGTTACGGTATGGCGGTGGCGCAAGCACAGCACGTAGTTAAAGAGCTTGCCGATACGCTAAAAAAAGAAGGTGTCGATGTGAGTTACGCTATCCACCCTGTAGCAGGGCGTATGCCTGGCCACATGAACGTTCTTTTAGCCGAAGCAAATGTTCCATATGAAGATGTGCATGAATTAGAAGATATCAACCGTGACTTCGCTCAAGCTGATGTCGCTTATGTTATCGGGGCGAATGATATTACTAACCCTGCAGCAAAGAATGACAGCTCTTCTCCTATTTACGGCATGCCTGTCCTAGATGTTGAAAAAGCAAAGACTGTTCTATTTGTAAAACGCTCTATGGGTTCTGGTTATGCTGGCATTGAAAATCCTCTCTTTTATGCAGATAATACTTATATGCTACTTGATGATGCCAAGAAGATGACAGAGAATATCGTTAAGGCCTTTGAATAATCAATGAACAATATTCCTGATTTAGAACCACGCTTTCTAGCCCCCACGGGCTGGAAAACCGATGATTTTACCAACGAAGACACCAATCACCGTCTTCATTTTGGTTATGCTTCGCCTGAAAACGATCCACCCAAGGGCGTTATTATCGTTCTTCAAGGCCTTCAAGAATTTAGCGAAAAATATTACGAAACAGCGCACTTCTTTTTAGAGCATGGTTACGCCATTACCGTTTTGGAATGGCAGTATCAAGGACGATCAGGGCGCTTCCTACCCAATCCGCATAAACGCCATTCTGATGAATTTGAAACAGATATTGACGATCTTAAACGCTTCATTGAAGAGACTATAAAACCTTTATTTCCAGACTTGCCGCTTCACATGCTCGCTCACTCAACTGGCGGCAATATTGGACTTCGGTATTTGATAGATTACCCAAACGACTTTCAAACAGCAGCCTTCTCCGCTCCACTTATCGGCATTCATGGCCTCACAATGTATCCCAACTGGTTAATTATGGGACTATTAAAATTATTTAATTTATTTCCTAACGCCTACGTTCCTGGTGGATCTAATTGGGATGAAAGAGAAAGAAATAGCGACAGCGTCAATGGACAAGATAAGTTTTCTTCCGATCCAGCACGCAGTGCCATGACAAATGCATGGTATCGCGCAGACCCTTCTTTACAAGGGGGTTCAGCAACAATGAAATGGCTTTTAGAAACTTACAAATCTATGGCATTTTTAAGAAATAGCGAGTTAACGAAAGAAATTAAAACACCTTGCCTCTTTGGCATCGCCGAGAAAGATACTGTTGTCTGCTCTAGGGTTTCACGAGAGCTCGCCGAAAAAATGCCCTCTGCCATTATTCTTGATCTCGCAAATTCTAAACACGAAGTTTTAGTCGAAACAGATGATATTCGTGATTTGTTTCTCAATAGTTTCTTGAGTCTTATTAAGAGCCAATAAGATCAAGCCATTCTTGTTCGCTCAAAACACTCACGCCAAGTTCTGTTGCTTTTTTCAATTTTGATCCAGCATCTTCTCCCGCCACAACATAATCCGTTTTCTTTGATACAGAACCAGCAACTTTACCCCCTAGCATTTCCGCTTTTGCTTTCGCTTCACTGCGGGTCATCTGCGTGAGCGTTCCTGTAAACACAACCGTCTTTCCTGCCACTGGACTATCACCAACAGATGGCGCTTCATAGGCTTGAATACCCAGTACTTCATCTAATTGATCGAGCAGTTCAAGATTGTGATCTTCTGTAAAAAAGCCGACCAAATCATCGGCAACAGAGGGACCAATATCTTCAATGTTAATCAGATCCTGATAAGCCTCACCTTCATGATCATCCGCTGCTTTCATCGCGGCACGCAAGGTTTTTAAATCGCCATAAGTGGCCGCTAGTTTTTTTGCTGTCGCTTCGCCAATCTGGCGAATACCCAGTGCATAAATGAAACGATTAAATTCAATCATGCGTTTTTGTTCAATTGATTCAAATAAGTTACGTGCTGATTGATCCCCCCACCCTTCACGCGCCCGTATCGGTGTTAAGCTGTCTTTATCGCGGCTCTGTAACGTAAAAATATCAGCTGGCGTTTTAATCAAACCGTCCTGCCAAAATTGCTCAATAATTTTTGCGCCAAGGCCATCAATATCGAAAGCAAGGCGTGATACAAAATGTTTTAACCGCTCAACCGCTTGTGCTTCACAAATAAGCCCTCCCGTACAACGATAGGCAACTTCGCCTTCTTCACGGATCGCTTTTGAATTACAAACAGGGCAGACTTGCGGAAATTCATAAGGCTTCGCATCAGCTTGGCGCTTATTTTCAACAACGCCTAACACCTTTGGAATAACGTCCCCTGCACGCTTAATTGTAATATGATCACCAATACGCACGTCAAGCCGTTCGATTTCATCTGCATTATGAAGAGTGGCATTCGATACCACTACACCACCCACGGTAATGGGTTCAAGGCGTGCCACAGGAGTTAAAACGCCAGTACGGCCTACTTGAATATCAATACCGTTAAGAATAGTCACCGCTTCTTCCGCAGGAAATTTATGCGCTATCGCCCAACGTGGCGCCCGCGATACAAAACCAAGGCGTTCTTGGTAATCAAGACGGTTCACTTTATAAACAACGCCATCAATCTCAAAATTAAGATCAGGGCGCACCTCAGAAATTGAACCATAATACGCCATGATGTCTTTTGCATTCTGACACAACGCCGAAGGGTTAGCTTCGGTAAAACCCCACTCTTTTAATTTTTCTCGAATACCCCATTGCGTATCTGAAAAAATTTCACTGACATCACCAAGCGCATAACCAAAGAAATAGAGAGGACGTTCAGCTGTTATACTTGCATCTAACTGACGTAAACTTCCCGCCGCCGCATTACGCGGATTTGCAAACGGCGCTTTTGCGTTTTCTTCCTGTTTTTCGTTCAGTTTTATAAAATCACCGCGACGCATATAGACTTCACCGCGCACTTCTAGAACATCAGGCACACCTTTAGGAAGTTGATGCGGAATATCAACAATGGTTTTAACATTGGCGAGAATGTCTTCCCCTTCATAGCCATCACCGCGCGTTGCCGCCTGAATGAGGACACCTTTTTCATACCGTAAAGAACAAGACAAGCCGTCAATTTTAGGTTCTGCTGTTATCTCAACCAGATCATCATCACTTAAACCCAAAAATTTACGCACCCGCACTAGAAAATCATCAAGTTCTTCTTCACTAAATACATTACCAAGCGAGAGCATCGCTACAGCATGTTTTATTTTCTTAAAGCCCTTTGATGGCACCGATCCAACTTTCGTTGAAGGGCTATCTTTAGAAATAAGTGCAGGAAAACTTTCTTCTATTTTTTCAAGCTCTTTACGAAGCGCATCATAATCTGCATCAGAGATTTCAGGATTATCCTCTCCATGATATTGTGCATCATGGTGTAAAATTTCTTTTATAAGTTTTTTATAACGAGAACGCGCTTTTTCTAATGCATCGGAAGCATTCATATCAAATAAAGTATCACTCATTATGCCGCACTCTTCTTCACGGATTTGTATTCTAATAATTTATCGGCTGCCGCGCGCGCCTCAGATGTAATCTCTGCACCTGATAACATACGCGCAATTTCTTCCTGACGCTGAGTATGTTCACTTAACGCAATAATATCCGTTTTCATTGCATCCGTTCCGCTCTTCGACACAATCCAATGATGCGCCGCCATGGCTGCAACTTGCGGAGAATGCGTCACGACCAATATTTGACGTGAAGCCGCAAGCCGTGCCAAACGCTCCCCCACTGCGGACGCCGTCGCGCCGCCAATACCTGTATCAACCTCATCAAAAACAAGTGTACCCGCCGCACCAACTTCGGCGAGCACGACTTTCAGCGCCAACATAAAGCGTGCCATTTCACCGCCAGAGGCCACCTTTGCAAGCGGTCCAGGTTCAGCCCCTGGATTGGTTGCAATTAAAAATTGAATAGCATCCATACCATGTTCATTCCATGCGCCTTCTTCTTTCGATTCTATACCGACGATAAAGCGCGCTTTATCGAGCTTTAACGGTGCAAGTTCTTTCATTACTAGATCCGCCATTTTAGCAGCAGCTTTTTCACGAATGTTTCGTATTTTTTCAGCGCTCTCGATGTAGGTTTGCCTTGCAATTTGAACATCTTTTTCTAATTGATTAAGCGTATCATCCTGACTTTCGATACCATTTAAAAGCTGTGCAATTTCTTCGCGCTTTTCAGGAAGATCATCAATAGAACAATCGTGCTTTCGTGCCTGATTTTTTAAAGTAAAAAGACGATCATCAATTTCTGTCAAAGAATATTCGCTATTTTCAATATCCGATAACGTGCTTGCAATTTGGCTAGAGGCTTCTTGCAATTCAGCATTTGCGGCATCAACAGCCGTCTGAATAGCGCTCCCCTCACCACCCAACGGATCAATCGCCCGCCATACACCACCCATGAGATTTTCAATCTCTTCTATTCCAGCAGAAGCCGTATTTAACCCTTCTAAAAACTGCTCACGTTTCATCAAGCGCTCACGTAATGAAGATAGCTTTTCTTCTTCGCCACTTTCGGGTGCTAAACGATCCAGATCTTCTAAAGCGTTCCGTAAATACTCTTCATCTTCACGCGCCTTCAACATTGCTGCTTTTTTACTCTCAAAGCTTTCGCGTTTTTCTTTCCAATCAACCCAGTTTGTAGATAATACTTCACGCTCGTTAACAGGCGTTCCATATTCATCTAAAAGCCCGCGATGATGTTTAGCGTCCAACATGCTATGCGTATCAAACTGCCCATGAATTTCAACCAAAAGAGCGCCCACTTGCTTGAGCAATCCAGCGCTTACCGATTGATCATTGATATAGGCTTTTGATCTGCCATCCTTTGTCAGCGCACGGCGTAGAATAAGCGGTGTTTCCGCTTCAATGTCCTGTTCTTCTAATAAAGAAAAAACAGCATGATCAGGTGCAATATCAAATTCTGCTGTCACAATAGCTTTTTCTTCGCCGCGACGTACAAGCCCCGCATCAGAACGCGCGCCAAGAGCGAGCCCTAACGAGTCCAGTAAAATAGATTTACCAGCGCCTGTTTCACCAGTCAGCGCAGAAAGTTGTCCGCGAAAATCAATAACAAGCTGATCAATCAGCACGATATTTTTAATGGAAAGGCTAGCGAGCATAAATCCCCGCTCTCTCTAATCAGGTTTAAACAATGAATCGATTGTCTTATCAACAAATGAACGATTATCTAGAATTTTTTCTCTGGATGCTGGTTTTAAAATCTTATACGTATCCTCATACCAATCCGAACCAGGATAATTATGCCCTAAAACAGCAGCAACTCTTACAGCCTCACTTTCAAGGCCTAGTGTTAGATAAGATTCAACAAGGCGGTGTAGTGCCTCTGGAACATGTGTTGTTGTTTGATAATCTCTCACAACATTTGTAAAACGGTTAATTGCTGCGTTGACCTGATTACGATTAAGATAATAACGACCAATCTCCATTTCCTTACCTGCTAGATGATCTAGCGTTAGGTCACGCTTTAACTTGGCATCACGTGTAAACTCACTATTTGGAAAGCGTGTAATCAGAGTATCCAAAGATTTCAACGCCATTTCTGTCATAGCCTGATCACGCGCCACATCAGAGATTTGTTCATAATATGCAAGCGCACGTAAGTAATGCGCATAATCAATATCTTCATTACCTGGATGAAGTTCAATAAAACGTTCCAACGCCAAAATACCTTCATCATAGCGATCTGCTTCATAAGCAGCGTATGCGGCCATCAATTTTGCTTTTGTTGCCCATTTTGAATAAGGGTACTGGCGCTCAACATCTTCGAACATTTTTTTCGCTTCAAGATATTTTTTATCATCTAATGTATCTGCAGCTTGGTTATATAAATCTTCAACAGGTGTTTGCGCCTCAACAATCGGCTTTCCATCTGGATCAACATGCTCTTTATCGCTGCCGCTACAAGCCGCCACTGAAAGAATAACTGAAAGACCTAAAGCCCATAAAAGATATTGTTTTTGCATAGTTATTGATACCGCGCTACGCTCCATAAGAAAAGGGGCTTTTATGCCAAAGCCCCTATAATTCCCACATATTTTAGTTAAAAAAAACTAAATCTAGCGCGGCGTCACAGCTATTTTTGGTGTGTTCTGTTGATAAACAGCCATATCAGCTTCTTTGATATCAACATACAGATCAACAATCTCCCATGCGCTATCATCAGCGAATAACGCTTTTAAAATCTTGTTATTCATATCGTGACCTGCACGTAGACCTTTATAATGACCAATAACCAAACCACCAGCAAGAGCAAGATCACCAACAGCATCAAGAATCTTATGACGAACAAATTCATCACTATGGCGTACACCATCAGGATTTAAAACATGGTCGTCATCAACGATAACCGCATTATCCAGCGAACCTCCTAGACCCAAACCAGCAGCCTTCATTGCCTCAACTTCGTGTAGAAGTCCAAAAGTACGACAATCGGCCACATCATGCTTAAAATTACCATTAACAAGTTTTAGCGTATATGACTGGTCGCCAATAATTGCAGCGTTTGTATATTCAATACGGCCTTCATAAAGCGGAACAGCAGAAGGTGACAACGTAATACTCTTATTACCGTCAGTTACCGTAACATCCTTTAAAATCCGAATGGCACGACGCGGTTGACTTTGTTCTTGAATGCCCGCTTCTTCAATAGCCTCTATAAAACCAATAGAGCTTCCATCAAGAACAGGAACTTCGCCTGCATCAATTTCAACGAGAGCATTATCAATACCTGCAGCGCGAATCGCAGCCATCAAATGTTCAATTGTTCCCACAATTGCGCCATGCTCATTACCAATAACAGTGCAAAGGCGCGTATCAACAACCCGATCCCATTTTGCAGATATACGTTGTTGTTCTTCATTCAGATTTTGTAAATCCACACGCTTAAACACCACGCCATGATCTGGAGCGGCTGGCTTTACCGTCAAACTAACGTCTACACCTGAATGTAGACCGATATCAGTAATATTAAAGCTATTTTGTAGTGTGTGTTGCATATAGATGTCCTCTTACAGCTTAAATATACGGGATCGCATATGTACTTCTCAAATCACTGTTTGTATCGCTCTGTTACAATAGTAATCATCTGAAACAGAACAAAAAAAGGGGCTCAATAAAGAGCCCCTATCAAGGATAAATCTGGAGGACACCAGATAATTCGTTTAAAACTGGCGAGATTTAGTTCGTCCCACTAGTTTGCTTGGCGGCGAAGGAACGCCGGAATATCAAGATCTTCATCTGACTTAACACGACTGGCCGCAGGAGAATCGATATTCAACTGGCCTTGCGATGGTGCTTCAGGAGCACGTTCTGCACGTAAACCAGAATGAAAACCACCAGTACTACCTGTTCCTTGTGAACCTTGATCTACATCATCAGAAGCTTGTGCTTCTTGTGAAGAATGACCAAAACCACCAACACCTGTAATACGTTCAAATAAAGAAGGTGATTTCTTGCGTTCCGCCGCATGCGCCCCTGGAACAGGTGGACGAAGAACAAGGCCACCCTGTGATGCAGGGACTGTTTGCGCTTGCTGTGGCTCAACATAAGTTGGCTGTGTCTGTTGCACAGCAGGTGCTGCCGCAACGGGCGCTTGAGCATATGTAGGCGTAGCTGTCGGAGCAGCATGTGGAATCACATCTTGTTTTTCAGGAACAATAGGACTTGGAGGAATAAAATTACCAGCCTGAACACTACCGCGCATAGAATTTGAAGAAGCAACTTCTCCAGCAGGGGAAGTAGCGGTAAATTCACGCTGTTCAAACATATCTGCTTCAGGTTCCGCCGCTTTAGGTGTAGCAGAAGCATCTTGTCTCGCCATCATTGTCATTTCACGAGCAACTTCCGTTTGCGGTTTCGTACCAGCTGGCGTTGCACGTTCTAGAGCTGGCTTAGACGCTTCGCTTGAACCTGATAGTTTACCAACAGCCGTTACACGAACGCCGCCTGTACCACCGCGTGTTTTTGAGGCTTCAGCCATATCAATACCTGTTGCCACAACAGAAACGCGCATATTACCTTCCATTTTTTCATCGAAAGTAGAACCAAAGATGATATTTGCATTTGGATCAACTTCATCACGGATGCGATTACAGGCTTCATCCACTTCGTAAAGCGTCATGTCATGGCCACCTGTAACATTAATGATAACACCGCGAGCACCTTTCATTGAAACATCATCAAGAAGCGGGTTGTTAATAGCTGCTTCAGCCGCTTCAACCGCACGACGCTCACCTTCAGCCTCACCATTACCCATCATTGCCTTACCCATTTCAAGCATCGCTGAACGAATATCTGCAAAATCAAGATTGATAAGACCTGGCATAACCATCAAGTCAGTTACACCGCGAACACCCGATTGCAACACGCCATCA
>PANS01000029.1 GCA_002708415.1 Micavibrio sp.
AACTACGCTGCAGATGCAATACCCAAAAAGTCATGCGGTGTTAGTGATGCACCACCAATAAGCGCGCCATTAACATTTTCAACGGCGAAAATCTCTGCCGCATTGGCTGGCTTAACTGAACCACCGTAAAGAATACGCACTTTATCGCTCTTTTTCACAGCCCCCTTCAGGGTTTTACGAATAAACGCATGCATGGCCGTGATGTCTTCAATCGTTGCCACTTTTCCTGTGCCAATCGCCCAAACAGGTTCATACGCAACAACCACATTTTCTGCTGAAGCCCCTTCAGGCAAAGAATCTAAAAGCTGCTGACCAACAACATCCTGCTCACGCCCCTCTTCGCGTTTACTTTCCGTCTCACCAACGCAAATAATGGAAATTAAACCCACATTTTGAGCCATTTGCGCCTTTTGCTTAATCATCAAACTACTTTCTGCGTAATATTGGCGGCGCTCTGAATGCCCCAAAATAACGTGATCGCAATTCATGTCTTTAAGCATGGCCGCCGACACATCACCTGTATAAGCGCCTTTATCGAACGGCGAGCAATCTTGCCCGCCCAATGAGATCGCGCTTGTGAGTTCTGTTTGAACGGGCGCTAAATGCAAATATGGAGGACACACGAGAAAATCATTATTTTCTAAGATTTGCGGGCTTTCCTGAATTTCTGAAACAATACCTTTGGCAAGCTCTAACGCGCTTTCCATTGATCCATTCATTTTCCAGTTTCCTGCGATTAGCTTTTTCATGATAAGTACGACTATCCCTTTATAAGTTATTGCTCCAATTGATCCCTATCCTTATAGTGCGCCCTTAAGTAATTAAAAAGCATTTTTTCGATGAGAGGATTTCCATGCTGCGTTCAATGCGTGACGGCGCCAAATCAGGCGTTTTAAAATTTTTCCTAATGGGCCTGTTGGTCTTGGCTGCTGGTGGTTTAGTACTAACAGATGTCGGCGGATTTTTCCGTGGCGGCGTAAGTGCGACTGACGTAGCAAAGGGAAAAGGGTTTAAGATCGGATATCAACAATTTGATATTGTTGTTCGCCGTACACTCGCACAGCAAGGCATTAGCCCACAACAAGCTTACCAATTCGGCCTTATCGATCAAATCTTAAACCGTGAAATTCAAGCACGCATGATTAGTAACGAGGCAATAGAATATGGCTTGCGTATTGGCGATGACACTCTTGTTAAACAAATCGCTGAATTAACGGCACCAATTGCAAGTGAAGGACAAAGCAAAAAAGATGCTTTGCAAAGCGTTCTTCGCCAGCAAGGTATTTCAGAAACTGAGTTCATCTCTTCAATCCGTGCGGATTTGCGTAACACCGTCTTTCGTAATGCTCTTACAGGCGGCACAGGAACAATTTCCGATGAAACAGCGAAGGATCTATACCAGTTTGAGAATGAAACACGTGATATCCAGTATTTCACACTCACTAATGCAAGCGTTAAAGGCATCGAAGTGCCAACAGATATGCAACTCGAAACATATTACGGCACAATGAAAAACCAGTTTCTTATTCCTGAACGCCGTTCAATAACGATTGCCACGCTTAAGACAGAAATGCTTGAAGATCAAATCGAGATCACAGAAGACGACCTCAAAGAAATCTATGAAGACAACATCGCGCAGTATGAAAAAGAAGAACAACGTACTGTGCACCAATCGATTCTTAACAACGCTGACGATGCCCAAAAAGTGGCCGATCAAGTGAAGTCTGGAAAATCTTTAGAAAAAGCAACGCTCAGCGTAACAGGTAAAAAAGACGGGTACCTTGGTGAAAACAACTTCAGCAAGAACGGCTTACTAGATGAGGTCGCAGAACCAGTATTTACCGCCACGACTAATGATGTCGTAGGTCCTATTGAAACAGCGCTTGGTTTCCACGTTATTCAACTAAAGAAAATAATACCTGCACGTGTTGAGCCTTTTGATAGTGTTAAAAAATCAATTCGTAATGAACTTCTACAAGAGCGCCTTATCGATGAAATGAGCGACACTGCCAATACAATTGATGATCGTTTGGCCTCAGGTGAAGCGCTTGAAGAAATTGTATCAGACATTGGCCTCACAACAGAGAAACTTGCGGATTTCTCCATGGGCGGCACAAATAAGAAAGATAAAGATTTATTCAAATCTTATGACAGCGATAAGTCTGAAATTCTAGAAGCCTCGTTTGAATATGAGCAAGGTGAAACCTCTCCTGTGATGGAACTGGCCGATGGCCGTTACATCACAATTCGTGTTGATGCCATTACAGAGCGCGCCTACAAGCCTTTCAAAGATGTGAAAGCCGCCGTTAAAAAACAATGGCTCGCAACGCAGCGTGATGCAGCCAATCGCCTTCGTGTAAGCGATGCGATGAACAAACTAAAAGGTGAAACAAGCTTTACCGATGTAGCAAAAGAGCTTGGCGTAACTGTTCGCACAAAGAAAAAGCTTAACCGTTATGATGAAGTGAAAGAGCCATTAACAGCCAACACGCTGCGCCGCCTCTTCTCTGCTGATTTAGATACGGCAATTTCAGAAAACAATAAAGACGGCCACATCATTGCACAGGCCACAGCGCTTAACATGCCTGACCCAGCCAAAGCATCAAAAGATGATTTGGAGAAAGTCCGCGCGCAAAATCAAGGCGCTCTTGGTCAGGATATCTTAACGCAATATGTGAACACCTTAAGCAAGAAGTATAAGGTACGTATCAACAAGCGTTTGCTTGATCAAATGTACGGCACAGCGCCTGCCTCTGGTAATTAACAGGAACTAATAACGATGTCCAAACGTTCTGATTTTAAGAGCTTTGAAACAAACTTTCAAAACAGCAAGACCCAACTCGTATGGCAATGGGTTCCCGCTGATTTAGAAACAACAGTTTCGGCATTCTTAAAGCTGTCAAAGAACAAACCATACAGCCTCATGCTTGAATCCGTTGAAGGTGGAGCGGTTTTAGGGCGCTATTCTGCTATCGGCCTAGATCCCGACCTAATCTGGATGTATAAAAAAGGTGAGAAAGTCAGTATCCGCGAAAACGATGAAGAGCGCACAGAAGAAGCTGATCCGCTCACGTCTCTACGCGAGCAAATCGCATTAAGCAAAATTGATATTGTCGATGAAAGTATTCCGCCTATGGGCCCTTCTGGCCTCTTTGGTTACATGGGCTATGATTGCGTGCGGCTCATTGAAGAAATACCAGATGACAATCCGGATGTTTTGAACGTTCCTGAAAGCATCATGATGCGCCCAACGCTGATGGTGATCTTTGATAATGTGAAGAATATGATGTGTCTCATCACGCCTGTGCGTCACCATGCATCAAATTGCGAAAAACCCGCGCAGCACCATTTTGATAAAGCACAGAGTGTTTTAGCAGGCGCTCTTAATCTACTCTCTGAGCCAATCGATCAAACTGTGCTCCATAATCAAAGCAGCATTGAAACGCCCTTAAAACCCGAAAGCAACATGACGCGTGATGCTTTCCACAGCATGGTCAAACGCGCCAAAGAATACATCTTGGCAGGTGATATCTTCCAAGTCGTTCCATCACAGCGTTTCAGCGTTGATTTCGACCTTCCTGCTTTTGATCTTTATAGATCACTACGCCGTTTAAACCCTTCACCGTTCTTGTTCTATATTAACTTTGATGGTTTTGCGCTTGTGGGATCTAGCCCTGAGATCTTAGTTCGTCTTCGTAATAACAAGATGACCATTCGTCCGATTGCCGGAACGCGTAAGCGCGGCATTGATGCGGCGGAAGATAAAGAACTTCAAGAAGACTTGCTCGGCGATCCAAAAGAAATTTCAGAACACCTCATGCTTCTTGATTTGGGGCGTAACGATATTGGCCGCGTAAGTGAGAACAGCTCCGTTGATGTCACCGATCAATTCACGGTCGAGCATTACTCCCACGTCATGCACATTGTGTCTAACGTTGAAGGGCAGCTTAAGGCTGGCATGGATAGTTTAGACGCGCTTTTCGCAGGCTTTCCTGCAGGCACAGTCAGCGGTGCCCCTAAAATCCGCGCCATGGAGATCATTGATGAGCTTGAACCAGATCGCCGAGGCACCTATGCTGGCTGCGTTGGTTACTTTGACGGCAATGGTGATCTCGATACCTGTATCGCGCTACGTACGGCGCTCGTCAAAGATGGCAAAGTTTACGCTCAGGCAGGCGGCGGTGTCGTTGCCGATAGCGATCCAGAGTTCGAATATCAAGAAAGTTGCAATAAGGCCAAAGCAGTCCTACAGGCCGCAGAAGATGCGATTGATATTGCGAAGGCGCAAAATCCGAACGGCTAATTTTCTTCCTCAAATTAGCAATTCAGCTCAACCATATGCTAAATTATAAGTAAGCGTATGGAGGTCACTATTTCTGACGAACAAAACGACGAGCGTATTTTAACGCGTGTTATTACAACACCCGATGGTACAGAACATATTATTAAACTCCCAGAAAGCCATTGGTTTTGTTTAGATTATTTAATTCAAGAAGGCTTTACAGATTTGGAAACACAAATCGAAATTGTATGGAATGCATGGATTAAATACAGACATTTGCAGCCAGAAATTTCTTTAGAGCATGCTTTTGCTTTCGGCATTCAAGAGGCCAACGTGCAATATGAATACAGCTTAAACGGCTTTTCAAATGATAACGCTTAAGGCGTAACAACCAACTCACTCATTGGCACAAGCTCAAAGCCTTTATCTTTTAACGTTGGCAGCCATTTTTGGAGCGCTTCAATGGTATTTTCCTTTGGATGACCAATGGCAATCGCCTGACCATATTCAGCGGCGATACGCTCCACCTCACTTAAGGCATGCGCGACATATTCTGGTGTATCTTCATGATCGAGGAAAACATCACGCACAGCATAAGGCAGGCCAACATCTTCCGCCACCTGCGGCGCAACGGATGTATGAATTGTTTTAGAGTCTAAAAAATATAACTGGCGCGTTTTTAAGATGCTCATCAACTGACGCATTGCGTCTTCGTCTTGCGTCAATTTGCTCCCCATGTGGTTATTCACGCCTTTATATCCATCAAAGGTTTGTGTTATTTTATCAAAGGCTTGTGATAATTCCTTAAGAGACATAGAAGTCATCAAGCTCATTCCCCCATAATCAAGATCAGGGTTCATCGCCTCCATCGGCGTATGGATAATTAGCTCATGCCCTCTCTCTCTCGCCGCCTTTGCGTCTTCTCGTACTTTATCGGCATAAGGGAGAAGTGCCAGCGTCACACCAGCAGGAAGATCAATCGACGCTTTCGACCATTTACGGTTCATCCCAACATCATCAATGACAATGGCTATCTTAGCACTGCGTTTCGCTAGAGGATCTTTAATCACGGGATCAAGCGTTGGCTCAATAACAGCTTCAACTGGCGCTTCAAAATACATCTCTCCATTATCGGGATAGACCATTTTAGGTGGGTTCTTGGTAAAATAATCCTCTGCCACGGGATCAAATTTTTGCGCCTCTTGCTGAGCTTTTAGAACCGCCTGCTCCGCATAGTATTCACGCTTAATATCATCATGATAGCTAAAGGGATCAAACAGATAAGTACTCACCACAATCATCAAGATCACAGCTATTGTTATAAACTTCATCGTCTCTTTGGACTTTGGTTTTACAAATCTCATGCGTGCAAGCTATCAATCTCCTTGCACTTCGTCCACATCCGCGCCATAAGAATAAACATGATTTTAATGATCGATAATTATGACAGCTTTACCTACAACCTCGTTCAGTACCTCGGTGATCTGAAGGCCGAGGTCGAAGTGCACCGTAATGACAAGATTACCGTTGATGAGGTGATTGCAAAAAATCCAAAAGGCATTCTTATCTCTCCAGGGCCAAGCGATCCAGATCATGCTGGCATCTGTATGAACTTAATCGCGCGCGCTGCTGATGAGAATATCCCGCTCTTTGGGGTATGTTTAGGCCATCAAGCCATCGGTCAAGTTTTTGGCGGAAAAATTATTCGCACCGCTCCAATGCACGGTAAAACATCCGAGATTATTCATGATGGTAAAAGCGTTTTCAAAGGCCTTCCTTCGCCTTATGAAGCAACGCGTTATCACTCCCTTATTATTGAACGTGATAGCCTGCCTGAGTGTTTAGACATCACGGCCGAAATCCAAGACGGCACCATCATGGGTGTGATGCATAAAGAAAAATCTATTCACGGCGTACAGTTTCACCCCGAAAGCATCGCCACAAAACATGGTCATGCTTTGATCCAAAATTTCCTTGATATTTTATAAAATGACCTCTCTTTCACTCTATATTAAAACCGTCGAACAAGGCTCTGTTTTATCAGAAGAAGATATGATTGATGCGATGAAAATCATCATGAACGGCAGCGCCACTGAACCTGAACTGGAACAGTTTTTGATCCTCTTAAATGATCGTGGTGAGGCCGTGTCAGAGATCACAGGCGCAGCCAAAGTTATGCGTAATATGGCCTCAACCATTACTGCCCCCAAAGGCGCTATTGATTGTTGCGGCACTGGCGGTGATGCTTCGGGAACTTACAATATTTCTACTGCTGTTGCTATTGTTGCAGCCGCCTGCGGCGTTCCTATTGCAAAGCACGGAAATCGCGCCGCCAGTTCCAAGTCTGGCGCAGCGGATGTACTTGAGGCGCTCGGCGTTAATTTAGACATCAGCAACACACAGCTTGAAAGTGCCCTACAGCAATTCAACTTTTGTTTTCTCATGGCAACGAACCATCACGGCGCCATGAAGCATGTTGTGCCGACGCGTAAAAAATTGGGCAGGCGTACAATCTTTAACTTACTCGGGCCTCTCGCAAACCCCGCCGGGACAAAGAACCAACTCATCGGTGTGTTTGATAGAAAATGGCTTAAACCGATGGCCGAAACGCTTCATAATCTCGGCACAGAAAAAGCATGGATCGTTCATGGCACAGATGGCTTAGATGAAATCACAACAACGGCTGAAACAAATACTGTCATTTTAGAGAACGGTAAAATCACAGAACGTACTTTATCGCCTGATGATTTTGGCGTGACAACGGCTGATCCATCAGATTTAAAAGGCGGCGGTGCCACCGAAAATGCAGCAGCCCTCATGGAAGTCCTTAACGGCGCACATAATGCTTATCGTGATATCGTTCTCGTCAATACTTCTGCCGTTTTGAATATTCATGGCACAGCGTCAAATCTAAAAGAAGGCGTTAAAATTGCTAGTGATATTATTGATAGTGGTAAAGCGCTTGAAACACTTCAAAACTATGCCGCCTTCACACAAGGACAGCCATCATGAGTACAGTCCTTGATAAAATTTGCGATGATAAACGCACGCATGTTGCGACGAAAAAAGCCGAACGCTCTTACGCCGAATTAGAGAGTATAGCTAAAGAACAAGAAACACCACGCGGTTTCATTAAAGCATTAAAAAACAAAGAAGGCTTTGCGCTTATCGCCGAGGTCAAAAAAGCATCACCGAGTAAAGGCTTCATACGCGCTGATTTCGATGCGCCTCAAATCGCAAAAATTTATCAAGAAAATGGCGCGGCGTGCCTATCCGTCCTCACAGATGAGCCTTATTTTCAAGGCCATGATGATTATTTTACAGCCGTTAAAGCCACAATAACCCTGCCCATGCTTCGTAAAGATTTTATGATTGATCCTTATCAAATCATAGAAAGCAGAGCGCTCGGCGCCGACTGTATCCTCATTATTATGGCAGCGCTTGATGATACACAAGTCAATGAAATCTACTCTCTCACAAATGAATTGGGCATGGATGCTTTATTCGAAGTGCATGACAAAATAGAACTAGAGCGCGCCCTAAAATATTCCCCTAAAATGCTCGGCGTGAATAACCGCAACTTAAAAACGCTCGATGTTTCTCACGAAACAGGATTGCGTTTGGCAAAAAATATTCCTGATAATATTTTAAAAGTTGCCGAAAGCGGACTTTATTCTCACAATGACCTTCACAAATTTGATGAAGCTGGTTATGGTGCTTTTCTAATAGGTGAAAGTCTCATGCGTGAAGATGATATTGGCGCGGCTGTTCAAAATATTTTACGCCACACTGCTTAGGTACCTGACAAATAAAACAAATAAATTTTCTTTAAATTCTTGACACAAAACAAGAACAGAAATAGAATAACAAGTGAACATTGGATGGGAATCCTGTTTTTTTAATATATAGATTACAAGTCGTTACTTAGTTTTATTTTTACAGTAGGCGCAAGTGACGACGAAGGTTTTTACCTTTTAGGAACGCAGAAACACCCTGTAAAAATACAAGAAAGTAACGAGAAAATGCTGACGAAAAAACAACGCGAGTTGCTCATTTTTATTCATGACAATATGAAAGAAAGCGACGTTGCCCCTTCATTTGACGAGATGCGTATCGCGCTAGGTTTAAAGTCAAAATCAGGTATTCATCGCCTTATTTCTGCGCTTGTTGAACGTGGATATTTAGAGCGCCTTCCTCATCGTGCGCGCGCACTACAAGTGACGCGTTTGCCTAAAGACATTAGCGCCGAAAAAGAAACAAACGCTAATAATATTGCACCCTTTCCTGCCGCGATTGCCGCAGATATGACATCAGTGCCCCTTTACGGACGCATTGCTGCAGGCTCTCCGATTGAAGCCATCCGTGATGAAAATGGCGCCGTTGATCTCCCGCCCATGATGATGGGATCAGGCGAACATTATGCTCTTGAAGTTGATGGCGAGTCGATGATCAATGCTGGAATCAATGATGGCGATACAGTTATCATAAAAAAGTGTGATCATGCCAATGATGGTGACATCGTGGTTGCCCTTGTTGATGGAGAAGAAGTCACTCTTAAACGCCTTAAACGTAAGGATGGAAAAGTTATTCTTATTCCCGAAAATGACGAATTTACTGAACAAGTTTTCACACCAGATCGTGTGCAAATCCAAGGTAAGCTCGCCAGCCTGATGCGCACTTATCATTAAACCTTAAGGTGTTAAACCGTTACTACCCTTATCACCCTTTGGCTTGACCAAAGGATTTTTTAAAAACCCGGGTGATAAAAAACAAACCCCACCACTTTTTTGGCAAACAAAGTGGGTTGGCGAATACGTTAAATATATCAATAGCTTATCGCAATTCACGTTTGTTCCAAGGACGTTTTCCTCGCGTTTGTTGATCTGTTTTAACACTGATTGAACCATTATTGAGCCAAATGGCATGTGATCCATCACGCCATATATCAAAACGATCAATGACTTTACCTGCTTTACATTCACGTTTTTTCACAGGATTTTCAGACAGTACTAAATCTGCCCAACGACAATCATCTTGAAGTGATTTGAGAGATTTTGAATACGCAATTTTAACGCCCTCTAATTCTCCACGGCAACCAAAAATATCACAGCGAAACGGCAGCCCTTCTCTGAAAGCGCCCTCTTTTGGAAAGGTCTGTTTTTCACGGGTCTTTTGGCCATTACGCCGAAGCCAATTATCTGCCGTATAACGATCCTGACGCCCTGATGACACAACAATATGACCATCATCATCACGAATGGAAACTAATTTAAAATCTGAAGAAATTTGAATAGTTGGCTGTTTAACAAAGAATAGAGATATACTCGTTAAAAGTGCTATGCCAAGCGCAATTTGGCTCAACGCACCACGCCAAAGACACATAAACCAAAGGCAGATAACAATTATAACAAAAGGCAAAAATGGAAAGGCTACAAATCGGCTTACTGCACCATCCATATTCGCTACCCAATGCGCAGATGCTAAAATCCAGCTAATCCCATAGCCAGCAATATCAAGCGATACCTCTTCTAAACCAATAGGCATCAGCAAATACGAAAACAGTAAAGCTGGCATGACAATAAAGGCCATAATCGGTACAGCTATAATGTTGGCTATTGTTCCGTACAACGCAAAGGTTTGAAAGTGATACATGGCAAAAAATCCCGTTGCAAAGCCTGCAACGACTGTCGTTAAGATCACGCCGATCAAATAAAGCATTGCACGGCGCATAAAGCCCGCATGAGAATATAGCTTTGTCCAATAAGGGCTAATACGCTCATAAAAACACACGAGCGCAACAACGGCGGCAAATGACATTTGAAAACTTACACTCACAAGGCTTTCTGGACTAAACAGTAAAACGACAAAGGCTGCCAAAGCCACAAGGCGCATGGATATCGCCGTTCGATCCAGCATAATCGCTATCAACACCAAACCACTCATCATAAGCGCCCGTTGCGTCGGTATCGTCGCTCCGACAATAAGCGTATACAAAATAGCGCCCACAAGCGCAAAAACGGCAGCATATTTTTTAATCGGATAATAAAGCGCCATATTCGGTATTGCGGCCATAAATAAACGACTAAAGAAAAACAGCACTCCAACAATCATACCAACATGCATGCCAGATATTGCAAGTAAATGTGCAAGGCCTGCATCACGCATCGCCTGAATATCCTGCTTTGCAATAGAACCGCGTTGCCCCGTCATCAAAGCATTCGCAACAGCGCCTTGCCGCCCTTTGAGCTGTCTCTCAACGCGTTGTGATAAACGCTCGCGCGTTTTTGCCCAAAAATGAGATAAACCGCTCGCCTCTTTTAAAATTTCTGGCTGGTTGTAAATAAACCCAACAGCGCCAAGACCTTTAAAGAACGCATAACGCTGAAAATCGAATGCCCCTGGCGATACTGGCGCAGATGGCGGATTGAGCTTTGCCAGCACTTTAATCCGTTGCCCAGATAAAACTCCTTCATCTTTACGTAATTTAAGACGTACTTTACGTGGTGTTTGCTCTAACTCTAACCGTTCAACATCTAAGTCGCGCAAAATAATACGGCTTCCCTGTCCTATACCTTGCGGTTCAACACGTTCAACCGTTCCAATAACATCAACTGGCCCTAACGCCTTATTAAGCAAAGGTGTATAAACAAGCGCCGTTCTGACTTGTGCCGTACCAAACCCCAAAGCCATCAAAAAAAAGAGGTGCGCAAAAACAAACTGTACCCTTCTTCGCTCAACCTCGTGGCGTCGTTTATATGTTGCTAAAACAGCTCCTAGACCGCCTAAAACAAAGCTAAAACCTAAAATAAAAGGTGGCTCAACCCGTAACATAAAGTAAATTGCGATGCCGATTGCCAAAAAGAATGGAGACCAGAGAAAAAGGCTATTTTTCTGGAGGCTTACTTCCTGTATGATAAAGCCGTATAATTTATGGAACAAACGCAGCAAAGCTTACCTAAAGTCTTGATTTGATAGATATTTCACTATAACCAAATCGAACGACTACAAAAGAAAGATTTAAAAGAAATATATCATGAGTGTTATTACAAGATTTCCACCCTCTCCTACAGGTTTTATGCATATTGGTAACGCTCGTACCGCATTATTTAATTACCTATATGCGCGTCACACTGGCGGTAAATTCGTTGTTCGTATTGAAGATACAGATCGCGCACGTCATTCAGAGGAAGCCGTGCAAGTTATCTTTAACGCGCTTGAATGGATGGGACTTGAATTTGATAATGAGCCAGAGTCTCAATACGCAAACCGCCAACGTCATATTGATATCGCTAATGAACTTCTCGCCGCAGGCAAAGCCTATAAATGTTACTGCACACCCGAAGAACTAACCCAGATGCGTGAAACTGCAAAAATAGAAGGTCGCCCTGTGGCCTATGATAATCGCTGGCGTGATCGTGATGAAAGCGAAGCGCCTGAAGGTATAGATCCTGTTATCCGTATCAAATCCCCAATAGATGGCGAAACAGTTGTAGACGATCAAGTACAAGGAAACGTGACAGTTGATAATAAACAACTTGATGATTTTATTATTCTACGTAGTGATGGTGTGCCAACCTACATGCTTGCCGTTGTCGTTGATGATCACGATATGGGCATAACGCACGTTATCCGCGGCGATGATCACCTTAATAATACATTCCGCCAAAACATCATTTATGACGCCATGGGTTGGAATAAACCCATTTACGCACACTGTCCGCTGATTCACGGAACAGATGGATCAAAATTCTCTAAACGTCATGGTTCTATTAGCGTCGAAGATTACAAAGATATGGGCTTCCTTCCAGAAGCTCTATGTAACTACCTGCTCCGTTTAGGCTGGGGTCATAAAGACGAAGAAATCATTCCAATGGATAAAGCCATTGAGCTATTTGACCTAAAAGGTATTAACAAAGCGGCTTCAAAATTTGATTTCAAAAAACTTGAAAATTTAAACGCACATTACATCAAAGAAGCCGATAATCATCGTCTTATTGATCTAATCTCACCTTTCTTAAAAGCAAATCACGACATCATCATTAGTGAGGAAGGCCTTATGCGTCTCACTGTAATGATGGACGCGCTGAAAGATCGTGCAAAAACGCTTATTCAGCTTGCAGACGAGAGTAAATTCTTGCTCGTTAACGCGCCATTTGATTTTGATGAAGGGGCACAAAAACATCTAACGCCAGATGCAAAGGTAATATTACAAGGCGTTTTAACCGCGATAAAAGAACTCAATAACTTTACGCATGAAGAGATCGAACATAAATGTCGTAACATTGCTCAAGTGGAAGCTGATGGAAAACTTGGTAAAGTCATGATGCCCGTACGCGCCGCCCTTACAGGAACAGATAAATCGCCCTCTCTCTTCGAAGCTGCAGAGGTTTTAGGGCAAGAAGAAACAATCAAACGTCTTAATCATGCAATCGCCTATATTGGTAGCGCGACTAAACATTAAAGACACATTAGACGTTTGAATTCATAAACGAAGTGGCATAGAATGCTACCTAGTGGGATTTGGGGATTCTACTAGATAATTTTCTACATCTTAAAGCCAACCCCTCTAGGAAAAATTCATGAGCGACAAACAAGAACAAACATTCACTCTAACCAATGATCAAACAGGAGAAAGCGTCAAACTGCCTATCGTTGAAGGAACATACGGACCGCATTGTATAGATATCCGTAAACTTCACGCCGCCACAGGACACTTCACACTCGACCCAAGTTTTACAGCAACGGGAAGCTGTAAATCACGTATCACGTATATTGATGGTGAAAAAGGTGTCCTGATGCACCGCGGTTACGATATTAAAGAGCTCGCCACGAAAAGTACATACATGGAAACTTGCTTCCTGCTTCTTTACGGTGATTTACCAAACAAAAGCGAACTAGAAGAGTTTCAAAACAACATCACATACCACACAATGGTGCATGAACAGCTCCGCAGTATCTTCCAAGGTTTTCGCCGTGACGCACATCCAATGGCCATTATGGTTGGTGTGGTTGGCGCGTTGGCCGCTTTCTATCACGACAGCTTGGATATTAACGATCCAAAACAGCGTGAAATTTCAGCGCACCGTCTCATTGCTAAAGTTCCAACATTAGCCGCAATGAGTATGAAATATTCAGCGGGTCAACCGTTTGTTTATCCCGACAACTCATTAAGTTACGCCGCAAACTTCTTAAACATGTGTTTTTCTGTTCCTGCCGAACCCTATAAATGCACACCTGTTTTAGAACGTGCGATGGAGCGTATTTTAATACTGCACGCGGATCATGAACAAAACGCATCGACATCAACTGTGCGTATTGCTGGATCATCACAAGCCAATCCGTTCGCTTGTATCTCTTCTGGCATAGCCTCTCTTTGGGGGCCAAGCCACGGCGGAGCGAACCAAGAAGTTTTAGTGATGCTGGATGAAATCGGCACAAAAGATCGGATTCCTGAATTTATTGCCCGCGCAAAAGATAAAGATGATCCATTCCGCCTCATGGGTTTTGGTCACCGCGTATATAAAAACTTTGACCCGCGCGCTCAGGTGCTTAAGGAATCTTGTGATGAGGTGCTTGAAGAGCTCGGTGTCGATGACCCACGTTTAGAACTTGCCATGGAGTTAGAGCGTATAGCCCTTGAAGATCCATACTTTGTTGAACGTAAACTCTTCCCGAATGTTGATTTCTATTCAGGCATCATCCTAAAAGCTATGGGCTTCCCAACAGAAATGTTTACGGTACTCTTTGCTGTATCACGTACTGTGGGTTGGGTATCCCAATGGAAGGAAATGATGGAAGAACCGTCACTACGCATCGGTCGTCCGCGTCAACTCTACACTGGCGCCGCAGAACGCCCATACGTTCCAATGAAAAAGCGTAAGAAGTAACTTATCTACAAAGATAGAATAAAGTTAGCAGCCGTCTTTGACGGCTGTTCGCCATTCTGCCCCAAAATTGCCGCACGGACATCGCCAAAAGCATTTTGTTGTGCAATACGCACATGATCTTCATCAAGCAGTTTAATGGCTTCTTTTGCGATAGCTTTAGGCTTACATTCACGCTGAATAAACTCTGGCACGACCTCTTTATCTAAAATGATATTAGCCAAATGCGCAAAGCGCGTCTTAATAATAAAACGCGCAATAATAGCCGTTAGCTTATTCATATTATAAGCTATTAAGTGCGGAACATTTGCGGCAGAAAGCTCTAACCCAACAGTTCCTGATACAGCAATCGCTGCATCGCACGACTTGAACACAGACCATTTATTTTCTTTATCCGTAAAGATATGTGTTTTTACAGGTAGGTCTTTTAAACGCTGTTCAAGCTCAACTTTTAAATATGGCAGCGTCGGTACAATAATTTCAATATTCGGCTTGGCTTTTGCAATCTCTTGCGCGGCCTCAATCAATATTGGTGAAAGGCGCGCGACCTCACCACGGCGTGAGCCGAAAAACAAACCAAGATACGGCACATCATTTTCCATTAAAGGTTTCGCATCACGTATCCCGCTTTCCATCATAGGGTGGCCAACAGCAATCGCCTTTAATCCCTCTTTTGTAAAATATGGAGGCTCAAAATGAAACAGGCATACTAATGCATCAAGGAATTTAGATAGTTTTTTGGCGCGCTTTGGTCGCCATGCCCAAACTGTCGGCGCAACATAATGGACGAGTTGCGGGGCATCTTTACCAAGCGCCTTGCGTAATTTTTTATGCACGCGGAAGCAAAAATCTGGCGCATCAATCGTTAAAACAATGTCGGGTTTTTCCTTGATAATATCATGGGCTGTTTGATTGATACGCCCTATTAGCTTTTTTAAATTAGGCAAGATTTCAACAATGCCCATCAACGATAATTCATCCATCGCAAACAGGCTTTTTAAACCATGAGTTTCCATACGCTCACCGCCTATTCCAGAAAACACCGTATCAGGCTCTTGATTCTGTATCGCCGCCATGAGTTGTGCCCCTAAAAAATCACCTGATGCTTCACCAGCAATGATATATATATGTTTACTCATACGCGCACCCCCACAATAAAAGCGCTCTTTTGATCTGCTAGATTTACAGCATCGCTTTGATCCAAAAACAGGCTATTACCTGCATGTACAGCGATACCAGCCATTTTCTTTTCTAAACAGACGCGTACTGTCTCCAAACCGATTGTCGGTAAATCAAGGTCTTTATCTTGCTGTGGTTTACATGTTTTAACGAGGATCGCGCCTTCTTCACCCAATTTACGAATAAGAGCATTCGTGCCTTTATTATCTTCGCGTCCAATAACCTGCCCCTCTTTAACAAGGACAGCCTGACCAATATCTTTATAACCAATATCTTGAGACGCTTTTATTCCTAATTCAATATCGCCTTGAAATTGATTTGCACTCTTTTTAGTCATTGTGCCTTCAGGTGTTAAAAGTTCTGGCAAGAATTTATGAATACCATGTAGCTTAAACCCACGAATTTCAAGCGCTTCACGTCCCGCTTTTAAGATCGCATTGTCACCACGCGCCCAAACACCTTTTGTTAGAAAGAACCAAAGCGTTGACCAATCAGGGATCATCGAACGTAATAATGGGCGCTTAATCGCACCAATAAATACAGCGTCATGAATATCTTGCTCACGCATCCATTTCAAAATTGAACCGCTCGCCGCAATACGTGTTTGGATATGTTCAACGCCTTCAAAAGTTTCAATATCTGTTTGCCCTTCAAAGCCAACAACATAGGGCGTAATACCACTTTTCTGACAATGCGTGATCAATAAGCGAGGAAGAACTCCACCACCGGCGAAAATACCAAGTTTTTTGATTTCTTGATTAACGATAGCGCTATCTACGCCGCTTGCTTTTGTGCGGGCTGACATAAGCCGAACTTTTCTTTATTACGGGCGAACTCAATAACTTTCATTACGACTTCATCCCCCTTAAAATCAGCAGATACCGTATCAATGCGTTGATCCAAATTGCCTTCACCATTAAAAATCATATTAACCGCTTTTTGAATTCGACGAATTTGAGTTTTATCAAAACCGCCTCGTTCCAATCCTATAAGGTTAAGCCCTGCCAAAGAAGCGCGCTCCCCCTTAACGCGACCAAATGGAATAACATCGCTTTCAACACCGCTCATGCCACCGATAACAGCATATGCGCCAATACGAACAAATTGATGAACAGCCGCTAAACCACCAATTAACGCACGATCACCAACAACAACGTGACCGCCCAGCGTGGCATTATTCGCCATAATAACCCCATCACCAATAATACAATCATGCGCAATATGAACGCCCATCATGAATAAACCATCATCACCAACAACAGTTTTCATCGCGCCGCTCTCTGTGCCTGGATTCATTGTAACATGTTCGCGAATTTTATTATTCTTGCCGATAATAAGTTCAGAAGGCTCACCATGATATTTCAAATCCTGTGGATCAGAGCCAATAGAAGCAAACGGATAAATAATAGTTCCCTCGCCCACGCTTGTATGACCATCAAGGTTTACATGACTTTTTAGCGTACAGTTTTCGCCCATCACAACGTTTGGACCAACGATACAATAAGGACCAATTTTTGAGCCCGCTCCAATTTGTGCGCCCTGCTCAATAATAGCTGTTGGGTGGATATCTACATTATCAAACGTCATAATACTTAAAGCCTTTATAATTACAGCTTTATATATAAGAAAAACGCCCCAAAGCCGCAATTCACTTCGTTTTTCAGAATGTTACAGTGGGAAGTTTAAGTAACTAGCCAGCTTCTTGATCGGTCAGCATTGCACTAAAAGTCGCTTCTGCGCACACTTTACCATCAACCTTTGCTGTACCTTGGAACTTCCAAACAGGACCTTTTTGCCTCACTTTTTCAACATGAATATGAACACTGTCACCAGGAACAACAGGTTTTCTAAAACGCGCATTATCAATCGTCATAAAGTAAACAACTTTGCCCATAGCCTCTTCACCGAGCGTTTCAACAACCAAAATAGCTGAGGTCTGAGCCATAGCCTCAACGATTAACACGCCAGGCATCACAGGAATCCCCGGAAAATGTCCTATAAAATGCGGCTCATTCATTGTTACATTTTTAAGGCCAACGGCGTACTCGCCCGCTTCAAAATCGATAATACGATCAACGAGCAAGATAGGATAACGGTGTGGGATCATTTTCATGATCTGTTGCACGTCAATAATTTTATTTTTGTCTGTGTCGCTCATAATGCCCTATTATTGTTATTTATTTTCTATCGTCAATGCCGTTATGCGTTCGAATTTCTTTTTGAGGCCAATTTTTTTACCGCCGCAATTTGTCTCATCTCTTCTTTTACAGGCACCGCTGGTGCACCAAGAACTTTCGCGCCTGCTGGAACATCACGCATCACTCCAGATTGCGCGCCCACTTGCGCGCCCATACCGACGGTTAAATGTCCTGCCACACCCACTTGCGCCGCAATAACAGCATAATCTTCTATTATAGAACTTCCAGCAATGCCCGCTTGCGCAATAATAACGCAACCTTTACCAATTTTAACGTTATGAGCAATTTGCACTAAATTATCAACCCATGCGCCATCACCAATAACCGTATCAGGGCCCGCCCCCCGATCAATACAAGTGTTAGCCCCTATCTCTACATTATCACCAATAAGAACACGACCTAATTGAGGAACTTTTACATGGCCTGCAGGATCAATTGCAAAACCAAAGCCATCTTGTCCAACACGAACGCCAGGATAAAGGCGCGTATTTTGCCCTAATATAGCGTGAGATATGCTCGCATTTGCACCGATACGGCACTTATCACCAAGCACTACATTATCGCCAATCGTTACATTTGCACCAATCCAGCATCCTTTACCGATTTTTGCACCACTCGCAATAACAGCGCCCGCTTCAATAACACAGCCCTCACCGATAGAAGCGCTTTCATCAATATGCGCTGCCTTTGAAATATTACTTTCTGGATATTCTTCAGGATAAAAAGCCTGTGCAATTAAAGCGTAGCTTTTATAAGGATGAGGCGAAATTAGAAGCGTTACACCATCTGGTGCATGCTTAATCATTTCCTTAGAGATAATACAAGCGCTCGCCTTTGTATGCTTAAAATCGTCTTTGTACTTAACATTATCAAAAAAGCTAATTTGACCATTACCTGCATCTTGTAGCGCAGCAACATCTTCAATCACACATTCAGCGCCTGTATCACTATGCAATTTACAACCTGATAATTCAATCAGTTCAGCCAGTGTCTTCGGCGAAGTCTTATGATGAAAGTTATGATCTGCCATAATAGAACGGCTTATTCTACGTTAAGAGGAATAGTGGATATTTTTTTATTCATGCGCTGTAATACTTCACTCGTAATATCCATTTTTTTATCAACGATAACGACACTCTCACGTGTTACAACAATATCAAATTTATGTTCGTCTGATACATCAGCTGTCGTTTGAATAATGATTTTACGAAGCATTTTAAAAGCTTCTGCGAGGCCTTTTTCAAGAGCATTACGGCGTTTTTGGAATAAACGACGCGTTTCTTGAAATTCTTTTTCAAACCCCTGACGTTTCTTTAAAAACTCTTCTGGTGAAAGGTTTTCTTTATCTTTTACTAATTGTTTTTCAGCTTCAATTAGCTTGCCCTCTAATTTTGAAAACTCTTTTTTGAAAACTTCACGTTTTTTAGAGTGCTGATCTTGAATGCTCTTGCCCGCCTTTGAATCACTAAGAAGCCTATCCACATCAACAACAGCAATAGTTTGTGACCTCCCTCCCCCTTCTGCAAAGCTCGCGCTTGGGAATAAACACAAACAAATAACAAAGGATAAAACGAAAGCAAATCTAAACATAATCATTAGAACCTTGTACCAAAGCTAAAGCGGAAGTTTTCTTCTTTATCAAAGTCTTCCTTCACGTAAGGAATGGCAAAATCAAAACGAATTGGTCCTAACGGAGAGCGCCATGAAAGACCTAAACCAGCAGTAGCACGAATTGAGCTTTCGTCGAGAATACCTGCTCCCGACTCATCAATTCCAGACAAGGATCCAAAATCAGAAAAAGCATGGCCTTTTACACCAAGCTCTTCAGGCAATCCAAGAGGGAAAGATAATTCAGCCGTACCGCGATAGAAGAAATTTCCACCAAGTGAATCATCGGTTACACTATCACGCGGTCCAACGCCAGAGCGTTCAAATCCGCGTAGTGTATTACCGCCAAGATATAAACGCTCATTGATTTTTACATCTTCATCACCATAGCCTGAAATCACTCCGACTTCACCAAGCACATTAAAAATCACGCTACGTTCATAGACAGGAACATAATAACTGCTTCCTAATTTACCAGAAACGTATTTTGCATTACCACCAAGTCCGGCTACTTCACCATCCAACCAAGAATATAACCCTTCGGTTGGAAACAAAATACTGTCGCGATCATCATAAGTTAAACGTTGTGATATTGCTGATGTATTACGAACACCCTGTTGATCAAGGATAAAGCGCGAAGCATTAGATCTTACATCTGTAATTTCGTTACGCTCATATCTATATCTAAAACTTTGACGCCATTTCTCAGATAACGGATACCCTATCCGCATAGCACCGCCTGTACGACGCTGATCGTAAGAACTCTCATCTTGATAATCTGTTGTGATATGAAAAGCATCAACTCCTGCTGCTAAATCCCGATTTAAAAAACGTGGCTCTGTGAATGAGCTATTAAATTCTGAGCGTGTTCCTGCAATAGTTGTCGAAAGAAGCAAGTCCTGTCCTTTACCCAGCAAATTACGTTCACGAATACGCAGATCTGCTAAAGGACCATCGTTGGTCGAGAAACCTGCACCCACAGAAATCTCACCTGTTGATTTTTCGACAACCTCAACGTCAATCACAGTTTTGTCCGGCGCCGTCCCAGGAACTGTTTTAACAATCACATTCTCAAAGAAATCAAGGTTACGTAAGCGTTGTTCAGAACGAGCTAACTTAGAACGATTAAATGGGTCGCCTTCAACAATCATCATTTCACGGCGGATAACCTTATCAAGCGTACGAACATTTCCTTTAACGTCGATACGTTCAACAAATACACGTGGCGATTCACCAATTTGGAAGCGAATATCAACAACATCTTCAGCAGAATTACGCTGTACATCAGGGCGAATATTCACAAAAGCATATTGTAAATCGCCGAGTTGATCAGACATCTTATCAACTGTTGCCTTAATTTCTTCGGCGTTATACCACTGGCCTGGTAAGAACGTAACTGACTCTTTCAATACTTCACCATCAAACCCACGAAGCGCTGAATCAATGCCAACATTACCAATACGGTAACGCTGACCTTCATCAACAGAGAATGTTAAGAAAAAATCTTCTTTATCCGCAGCCAATTCAGCGTTAGCTGAAATTATACGAAAATCCGCATAGCCTTCTTGAAGGTAAAAACGACGAAGAAGCTCTTCATCATACTTGATACGATCTGGGTCATAACGATCATCAGAAGATAAGAAGTTATACCAACGATCTTCTTTTGTTGAGATTTCACTGCGAAGCGTATCATCATCAAAAGCTTTATTCCCTACAAAACGGATCCCTTTAATATTAGTAATTTCGCCTTCAGTTACTTCAAAAACCAAGTTAATGCGGTTTTGATCTAACTTAATGATTTTCGGATCAACATTGGCCGCAAAGCGACCTGTACGGCGGTAAACTTCGTAAACACGCGATACATCATTTTGTACCTTTGTCCGTGTAAACACCTGACGCGGACGAAGGGAAATTTCTGACAAAAGTTCATTATCTTTAATATCACTATTTCCTTCAAAAGCGATCTGGCTGATAACCGGATTTTCAATCACATCCACCAGTAAAACACCGCGATCTTTACGAAGCGACACATCGGCAAATAAACCCGTGCCGTAAAGATCTTTCAGAGCATCGTTCAGTTGCGCCTCATCTACTGATTGCCCAACTTTAACACCTAGATAATTCAAAATTGTTGTTGGCTCAATTCTCTGCGCGCCATTCACACGAATTTCGCGAACAACCTCTTGCGCAAGTACCGCCGTCGACAGACAGACCAGCATCATTGTTGAACATAAAGCAGTTAAAAAACGGCGATTAATCATAAGAAAACCCTTATCTTTTTTCGCAATATTAAAATTTAAGCAAAGCGTGCCTTACAGCACAATCTGGATGATATCATTTATATTCGCAAAAATCATCAATCCAATCAGTAGGGCAAAACCAACACGAAACGCGTATTCTTGTACCTTTTCAGACACGGGCTTACCCTTAATTGCCTCAAGACCATAGAACACAAGGTGCCCACCGTCCAGCATTGGGATGGGAAAAAGATTAATCAGTCCCAAATTAATTGATAAAAGCGCCGTAAAAGTCACTATAGCAATCATTCCAGCCTGCGCCATATCGCCAGCAATAGCTCCAATACGAATAATTCCGCCAAGTTCGGTCGCACTACGTGTGCCTGTAACCATTTGCCCTAATGCTGTCAATGTAGAGCGCGTAATTGCCCATGTTTCGGCCGCAGCAGATGTAAACCCATCCAAAATACCGTGTTGCATGAACTCTTCATCAGAAGACAAGGCAATCACAAGGCTATTATAACCAGCGCTCTCACTATCTTTTAACGCCTCGTTATTGGCTGCAATTGGCATAATATCGAATTTATCTGTTTGTTCTCCACGATCTAACGAAATGGTTGCCGGACGATCCATAGCCTTTAAAAGAGCCGCGCGACGTTCATCCGCAGTTGTTACCTTTTTGCCATTCACTGCAACAATACTATCAATATGAAGACCACTGCTTGGCCCAACAATACCAAGCATGCCGCGAGAGCTTTCAAAACCAAAACGGTCTGTCATTGTCTCTCTTGCAGGTGTTGCCGTTAAAACAACTTCTTTGCCATCACGATCCACTTTAAATTTAAGTGGTGTATCAAGAGCAACCGTTACAATCCGGCGAATATCTTCAAAACGAGAAATTTTCTCTCCATCAATACTGATCACTTTGTCATGCGGCTTAAATCCAGCCTTATCGGCAGCAGAGCCTTCAATTACAGCAGATGCTTGTGGCGGCGTTACTGGCTGACCATAAATTGAATACATGCCTGTAAGAAGAAGAATTGCAAAAAGGAAATTAATTCCAGGGCCTGCAAAAACAATTAAGGCGCGCTTCCACACCGGCTTTAAATAAAAGGCAACTTGCTTTTCATCCTCAGTAAAAGGTCTTATTTTTTCACCATTATTGACACCATCAACATGACCAGAACTGGACATATCGGTATCACCAAACATTTTCACATAACCACCAAGGGGAATTAATGAAAACTTCCAACGTGTGTCGTTCTTATCATTCCAACCGAACAGCTCTTTACCAAAACCGATTGAAAAAACTTCAACACGCACACCACAAAGACGTGCAACGATATAATGCCCCCACTCATGAACAAAAACCAAGATACTTAAAACGAGAAGAAACGTTACGCCATAAAGCCAGATATTGCTCGCGATGAGTTGAAAGAGATCGAAAATTTCCATGAGTTGTACCTTGTTTGTTTGAACGGCGTATTAGTGAATAAGCGATTCTGCTATATCGCGGGCTACTTTATCGTAAGAGAAGACATCATTCAAAGACTTTAAAGGGGCTGTTTCCTGCTTATCCAACACTTCTCGTATGATTTTATAGATATCCAAAAAGGCAATTTTGTGGCTTAAAAACGCAGCGACAGCGATCTCATTAGCTGCATTCATAGAAACACATGCCGCCTGCCCCGAATTCAAGGCATCATACGCCATTTGAATAGAAGGAAAACGAGCGTTATCGACCTGTTCAAAGCTCAAATTACTCATTTTTGATAAATCTAGTTTTTCGCCCGGCGTCGCAATACGGCGCGGCCATCCGAGTATATTTGTAATGGGCGTACACATATCCGACGCCCCCATTTGCGATAATACTGACCCATCGTTATATTCAACCATAGAATGAATAACCGATTGAGGGTGCACCAGCACTTCAATCTTGTCCGCTGGCATCTCGAATAAATAATGCGCTTCTATAACCTCTAGCGCTTTATTCATCATACTGGCACTATCAACCGATATCTTTGCCCCCATTGTCCAGTTTGGATGAGCAACAGCCTGCTCTGGCGTTGCTTTTTCCATCTCCTCAAATGACCAGTCACGAAAAGGTCCGCCAGACGCCGTTAAAATAAGACGTTCAATAGCATTCGCATTATCTTTTTCAAAAACCTGAAAAATTGCATTATGCTCACTATCGACAGGTAACAAGGTCGCGCCAGAGCGCTCAACCACCTCTAACACCTGCGCGCCTGCGGCAACCAACGGTTCTTTATTAGCCAAAGCAATAAAACCACCCTGCTCTATCGCAGCCATTAAAGACGGTAATCCCGCCATTCCAACAATCGCCGCCATTGTTATATCAGCAGGAATACGAGTTGCCTCAACAATAGCCTCCTCCCCTGCCGCGCAGCTAATCTCATGGCCAGAAAGCGCTGCCTTTAAATCTTCGTAGAGTGCTTCATCGCCAATAACAGCATGCTTGACTTTGAACTTAATGGCCTGCTGAGCAAGTAAATCAACATTACTATAAGCCGTTAAAGCCACAACACAGAAACGGTCCGGATGTTTTTCAATTACATTTAAAGTATTCAGACCAATAGAACCCGTAGAGCCAAGAATAGTTACATTGCGCATCGCCGTTTTAATCCCTCTAAAGTCCCAAAAATTTCACAGCGGCATAAAAGAACAATGAACTCATAAACAATGAATCTATACGATCCAAAAGCCCCCCATGACCAGGAATAAGGGTTCCGCTATCTTTAGCACCAGCACGACGTTTAAGCATAGAAACAATCAAATCACCCGCTTGCCCCGAAAAGGTAATAAGCCCTCCAAGGACAAAAGCAACAACCGCACCAGAGAACGGCAAATATAAGTTTGCGCTCAAATGTTCACGTAAAATAAAACCTAAGAAGTACAGCCCAAGCATCATTAAACCACTTAGAATTGCCGCACCAATAAAGCCTGCCCATGTTTTATTAGGACTAATACTTGGAATCATCTTCGCTCCGCCAATAGCTTTCCCACAAGCATACGCACCGATATCGCTTGTCCACACCGACAATAAAAGCGCCAATGTAAGATAGAGTCCCTGATCAAAATTGAGACGCAATGAAATAAAGCTTTCATAACAGATAATAATATAGATCAGGCCTGAAACACTCAGCAAAATTGGGCGTTTTGTTGCACGTGATAGAGATGTCCATTCAATTGCGCTGATAACTATAGCAACTGCCATCATCAACCAAAAGAGCCAGCCGCCAGCAATAATCCCATAAGAGAAAAGCGGTCCAATCGTAAAGCCTGAGATAAGGCGGGTTTTGAGTTTAGAAGACATTAAGTCTTTTCCTTAAATACTTTAGACACTTTTAACAGCGCCAAAACGCCTGTCGCGTGTTTCAAATTCTTTCATAGCCGCCCGTAAATCCTTTTCACCAAAGTCAGGCCATAGAGTATCAGTGTATACGAATTCACTATAAGCGCACTGCCAAAGCAAGAAATTACTAATGCGTTGTTCGCCACTTGTACGGATCAAAATATCTGGATCAGGAATGCCCTCCGTCATTAAAAATTGCGGCAAATATTCTTCTGCATTCTCAAAAGTCGGCTCCACTCCCTCTTTTTGAAAATATGTCGCCATTTTTGCTGCGGCTTTAGCAATATCCATACGACCACCATAATTGAGTGCAATCACAAGGTTAAGTCCATCGTTATTGATAGTGAGCTTTTCTGCATTTTCAATGAGCTTTATAATTTCTTTGGATAAAGCGGACCTGTCACCAATGACTTGCAGTTTTACGTTATTGCGGTGTAAATCTGCCGTTTCAGAGCGCAAATACATGCGAAGCAAGCGCATCAGCTCATTGACCTCTTCAGCAGGTCTTGACCAGTTTTCCGTCGAAAAGCCAAATAGTGTCAGATATTCAAGTCCAAGATCACCCGCCGCACGCACCGTACGCTTACACGCCTCAATACCCTGATGGTGACCAGCCGTACGCAGCAGTGAGCGTTTTTTCGCCCACCGACCGTTACCGTCCATAATAATGGCTATATGTTGCAGTGTATCTTTTCCCAAGACCGTTCCTTAAAAGACAAGTCTTTTAGACTGTCATAATGTCTTTTTCTTTATCAGACAGAGCTTGATCGACGGTTTTAATCTTTGCATCGGTCAGCTCTTGAACTTCTTTTTCAAGGCGCTTTTTATCATCTTCAGAATTATCTTTATCGTTTTTAATGCTGTCCATCCCATCACGACGTACATTACGGATCGCAATACGAGCTGATTCAGCATACTGCCCAGCAACTTTAGTCAGTTCTTTACGGCGCTCTTCATTAAGTTCGGGAATAGGCACGCGAATTGTAGAACCCTCTGTTTGTGGGTTAAGGCCCAAGCCTGATTCACGAATTGCTTTTTCAACAGCAGCAACTGCCGATGCGTCCCACACCTGAACAGTGAGTAAACGTGATTCTGGAACCGTGATATTTCCCACTTGGTTCATAGGCATTTTTGAGCCATACATATCAACAACAACAGGCTCTAGCATGCTTGCTGAAGCGCGGCCTGTTCTTAGACCTGCAAATTCGTTTTTAAGATTGTCCAATGCGCCTTCCATGCGACGCTGTAGATCTACTTTATCCATTTTAATTTCCTTATTTTTATAAGTTTATAGTATTAGTTTGCGACCAAGGTATGGGGGCCATAACCTTTTAAGGCGCTATCGAAGTTTCCTGCCTCTTTAATAGAAAAAACAACAATTGGAATATCATTTTCACGCGCAAGTGAAATTGCGGTCGCATCCATAACTTTTAAATCTTTAGTCAGCACGTCCATGTAGCTTAAACGGTCATAACGCTTTGCATCTGAATCTTTCGCAGGATCGGCACTATAAACACCATCGACCTTTGTTCCTTTAAGCATCGCATCGCAATTCATCTCAGACGCACGAAGCGCCGCCGCTGTATCCGTTGTAAAGTAAGGATTCCCTGTTCCTGCGGCAAAAATAACAACACGTCCTTTTTCCATGTGACGCATCGCTTTACGGCGAATATAGGGCTCACAAATCGCAGACATCGGAATTGCTGACATAACGCGCGTTTGAACATCTAAATTTTCAAGAGCGTTTTGAAGCGCCAAAGCATTGATCACAATTCCAAGCATGCCCATATAATCAGCCGTTGTCCGGTCCATACCCGCCGCCGCACCTGATACACCGCGGAAAATATTCCCCGCACCAACAACAACGCACACTTCAGTGCCATTTTGAACAACTTGTTTAATATCTTCAGCAACGCGGTTTACCGTTTCTGGATCAAGCCCAAACTGATTTTCTCCCATCAGAACTTCGCCTGACATTTTTAAAAGAACACGTTTGTATTTTGATTCACTCATCTAACGACCCCAGAAAATTATTTAGCACGTTGCAAAATTTGGATAAACATAAGGGAATCCGCATTTAAAAGCAATTATCAGTTTGCAATAATAAACGTCTATACCTTTACCATAAAAAAAGCCGCTTCAATGTGCGGCTTTTTAAACTCTTATTGTTTAAACGAACTAAGCGTTGGCAACAGCCGCAACTTCAGCAGCAAAATCCTCTTCTACTACTTCGATACCCTCACCAAGCTGGAAGCGTGCATACGCCGCCAACTTAACAGGCGCACCCACATCTTTGGCTGCATTTTCAAGAAGAGCTGCGATTTTAGTTTCGCCATCGATCACAAATGTTTGATCTAAAAGGCAAATCTCTTCGTAGAACTTGCGCATACGACCTTCAAGCATTTTCTCAACGATCTCAGCAGGCTTCCCTTCAGCAAGCGCTTGCTCACGGATAACGTTTCTTTCACGTTCCATTTCAGCAGTATCAACACTGTCGCGGTCAAGGTATTTTGGAAAAGCCGCAGCAACGTGCATTGCAAGCTGCTTACCAAGACCTGAAAGAACAGCCTGATCACCAGCAGATTCAAGCGCCACAAGAACACCAATCTTACCAAGACCTTCAGCCGTGGCATTGTGAACGTAACCAACAACAGCACCTTCAGAAACTGTTAATTTTTCCATACGGCGAACATTCATATGCTCACCGATAGTCGCAACCAAATTTGTGATGGTATCTGATACATTTTTGCCATCAAGATCAGAAGTCATAAGCTCTTCTGTTGAATTAACGTCCAAAGCGTTTTTCGCTACAGAACGAACAAATCCTTGAAATTGATCATTACGCGCCACAAAATCTGTTTCAGAGTTCACCTCAACGATTGCACCTGTCGTGCCTTCAGAAACGATAGCAACAAGACCTTCAGCCGCCGTACGGCTAGATTTCTTGTCAGCTTTCGCCATACCTTTTTTACGAAGAAGGTCTACCGCTTCGTCCATATTGCCATCGACTTCTTGTAGCGCTTTTTTTGCGTCCATCATGCCTGCGCCTGATTTTTCACGAAGTTCTTTTACCATTGATGCAGTGATTTGCGTCATTTTCTTAATCCTTTATGTGAGTATGTAAAAATTAACCAGCAGCTGCTGCTTTTTTCGTGGCTGCAGCGTCTTCAGCAGGAGCTTCTTTTGCTTTTTTCTCTGCTTTTGGTGCTTTTTCCTGTGCCTCAGGTGCTTCTTTAGCAATAGGCGCTTCAGGAACTTTAACGTCCACTTCAACCGCTTCACCAGCATCTTTACCAGATGCGGCAACTTCTGCTTGAAGACCATCAAGGATCGCTTCACAGAAAAGATCACAGTAAAGAGAGATTGAACGAAGAGCATCATCATTACCTGGAATTGGGTAATCAACACCGTCTGGGTTTGAATTTGAGTCAAGAACAGCAAAAACAGGAATATTCAGGTTATTCGCTTCTTTAACAGCAATATCTTCTTTGTTTACATCAATAATGAAAATTGCGTCAGGTTTTCCACCCATATCACGAATACCACCAAGAGCTAGCTCAAGCTTTGTATGTTCTTTTTGAAGCATAAGAAGTTCTTTTTTCTTCATACCCGCATCTGGTGTCGCTAAAGTTGCTTCAATATCACGCATACGCTTAATAGAGCCAGAAATTGTCTGCCAGTTTGTCATCATGCCACCGAGCCAGCGATGATTCACATAGTACTGACCGCAACGCTTCGCGCTTTCAGCAATTTTTTCTTGTGCTTGTCTTTTAGTCCCAACAAAAAGAACACGGCCGCCCTTTGCAACGATGTCACGCATGTCCTGCAATGACTTTGAAAGTAACGGTGATGTTTGTTGTAGGTCAAGAATGTGAACGCCATTACGTACACCAAAGATATAATTTTCCATCTTTGGATTCCAACGACGGGTGTGGTGACCGAAGTGTATACCCGCTTCTAATAGTTCTTTCATAGTAAATGTTGGCATCGCCATAGGGATTCTCCTTTTATTTTCAATTCTTGTAACGCATAAGCGCGCTTCAAGATCCCAGTTATTTCCTCTGCAGGCCTTGGTTTTCGGCGTTTTTATATTAACCGCCGATAAACACTGGTTAAGGAACCTACATGTGAATTTCGCCTCAACATGAGCCGATGGCCGTGTTTTATGGGGTTTTAGGGTAAATTGCAAGGGAAAAGTGTGTTTTCAAAAAGACCTAAGCACTTTCCTGCAAACTCAAGAAACCTGGTGTTTTTTGTAAGGACATCAGTACATGCGCGGGGACACTCCAGCGACCCTTAACAGGAATTTCAACAACATCGTTGGCGACATGGGCAAAAAGCGTAATTTGAACTGGTCCAACACCATCTTCATCCATCATGCGTTTAATGATTTCAAGTGGTTGAGAGCCTTCAATATGAATACTTAACGTACGTATCTTGGCGGCCAGAGCATCTTCGAGCACTTCTATATGTTGCCCAGTAAAGCGAATTTCCTCATTTTGTACTTGCGCATCAAGACTCACCATCAGCGCCGTACCAGGCACCAAGATATCACGCGAGCGCGTAAGCGTGTCAGAGAAGATCATTACCTCAAAAACACCTGTGGCATCGGAAAGCTGCAAGAAGGCGAACTTATTACCCGATTTAGCAGAAACACGCTCCTGCTTACGGATCAAAATTCCCGCCATGTGCAGACGACTATTTGGATTTTTTCGCAGCGTTCGCTCTACATTTGTAAATTTTGTTACACCAAGATGATCAAGTTGATCTGCTTTTGTGTCCAATGGATGGGCCGATAGATAAAAACCGATTGCCGCAAACTCTTTAGCCAGCACTTCGAGTTGATCCCATTCTTCTGTTTTTGCAAGCGGTGGGAGTTCCTCTTCTCCGCTGCCGTCATCACCACCAAAGAGACTCACCTGACCACTTTCGCGTTCGGCGGCCTTACTCTGAGCAAAACGCAAAATCATCTCCATATTACCATGAAGATCAGAGCGCTTAATTCTCATCTCATCAAATGCCCCAGAGCAAATCAGTCCATCAAGCTGTTTCTTGTTCATCGCCTTAGAATCTAAGCGAGAAACAAAATCACTTAAGGATTTGTATGCACCATTCTCTTCGCGCTCCTCAACAAGCATGTGCATCGCACCTTCACCCACCCCTTTTAAAGCCGCCAGAGCATAACGCACAGCACCTGTATATTTCTGTTCGTCTTTTTCTTCAGGCGTTTTAAAGGTTTCAACACGGAACATCGCCCCTGATTTATTCAGACTAGGCGGTAAGAGCATCATCCCCATACGATCAATTTCTTGTTTGAACACCGAAAGCTTATCCGTATTCCCATAATCTAGAGTCATCGAAGCGGCCATAAACTCAACAGGATAATTGGCTTTGAGCCACGCTGTTTGATAGGCAATCAATGCATAAGCAGCGGCGTGAGATTTGTTAAATCCATAACCCGCAAACTTAGCAATTTGATCAAAAATTCTAGAAGCTTGCTCTTCAGGCACATCATTATGCTCTGCCGCGCCTTCAACAAACTTCACGCGCTCCTTATCCATCTCTTCTTTAATCTTCTTACCCATTGCACGGCGAAGCAAATCAGCTGCACCAAGCGAGTAACCCGATAAAACCTGCGCCGCCTGCATGACTTGCTCTTGATAGATCATAATGCCGAAAGTTTCCTCGAGCAGCGGTTTCAACTTAGGGTGAAGGTAATCAGGCTCTTCTTCACCGCTCTTCGTTGCAATATATTTTGGGATATTATCCATTGGCCCCGGACGATAAAGCGCTACAAGGGCGATAATATCTTCAAAGCGGTTCGGCTTCATCTTACGAAGAACATCTTTCATTCCGGCGCTCTCTAACTGAAATACGCCAGTCGTTTCACCGCGCGACATCATCTCAAAACTGAGTTCATCATCAAGCGGAATAGTCAGTGCATCAATTTCTTTACCATGATGCTCTTTGATCAGGCGAATAGATTCTTGAATAACCGTGAGTGTTTTTAGACCCAAAAAGTCAAACTTCACCAACCCTGCTTGCTCAACATATTTCATATTGAACTGTGTTACAGGCATGTCAGAGCGCGGGTCTTTATAAACAGGAACAAGCTGATGAAGTTCCCTATCTCCAATAACCAAACCCGCCGCGTGTGTCGAAGCATGGCGATAAAGCCCCTCTAACTTCAGCGCAATATCAATCAACTTAGATGACGTTTCGTCCTTCTCCCCTTCCGCGCGTAAGTCTGCATCGGCGTCCAATGCTTCTTGAAGCGTCATCGGCGCGGCAGGATTATTCGGGATCATTTTGGCAATACGATCAACCATCCCATAAGGCATTTGAAGAACACGTCCTGTATCGCGCACAACCGCGCGCGCCTGCAACTTACCAAAGGTAATAATCTGCGCGACCCTATCGTGACCATATTTTTCCTGCACATAACGGATCACTTCACCGCGACGTTCCTGACAGAAATCAACATCAAAGTCAGGCATGGAAACACGTTCTGGATTCAAGAAACGCTCAAAAAGCAAATTAAACTGAAGCGGGTCAAGGTCGGTAATTTTAAGCGCCCACGCGATAACCGATCCCGCACCAGAACCACGGCCTGGCCCTACAGGAATATCATTATCTTTCGCCCATTTGATAAAATCCGAACAAATCAGAAAATATCCCGGAAAACCCATTTCTTCAATCACATTAAGCTCAAAGTCCAAACGATTCCAATATGGTTGCGGGTCATCACCTGCGGCATAGCCATTATCCATACGCCACTGAAGACCCTCTTTCGCTTGTGCGCGAAGCTCTTCCGTTTCATTACGGCCACTTTCCGTTTCAAACGGTGGTAAAATAGGATCAATCGCCTTTAGGATAAAATGACAACGCTGTGCGATTTTAACTGTATTTTCGACAGCTTCTGGAATATCTGAAAACAGTTCCACCATCTGATCTGCAGATTTTAAGAAATGATGTTTTGTCTCTTTACGCCGATCATCTTCGGTCACATAACGCCCATCAGCAATACATAAAAGCGCATCGTGCGCCTCATGCATGGTCACACCAGAAAAATAACAGTCATTGGCCGCGACAAGCGGGATATTCAATTCATAAGCCAAATCAATCAATGCGTCTTCGGCGGCATCCTCTTCACGCAAATCATGGCGTTGAATTTCAATATAAAAGCGATCACCAAATATCTCATAAAGTTGTTCAATTTGCTTGCGATCCGTCACCCCATATTTTGCGCCGCCAGACAGGCAGATTAAATCTTTATTTGTTTCCTTAAGCGCCGCCAGTGACGTACAAACTGTCTTACCACCATCACCGAGCATATAGGCATCACTAATGATCTTCGACAGATTGCGGTAGCCCTTCTCACTTTGCACCAAGAAAACGAGCCTTTGTCCTTTATCAAGCGCAACCTGACAGCCAACAATAGGCTGAAGCCCCGCGCCCGTCGCGGCCATTGAAAACTCAAGCGCACCAAACATATTATTTGTGTCCGTAATAGCCACCGCAGGCATGTCTTGACCAGCGGCCAATTTCACAAGGTCTTTAGGATGCATTGTCCCTTCCGCCAAGGAATATGCAGAGTGCGTGTGCAAATGGACGAATTGTTGTGATTCTGAGGGCATACCTCATCATAATATGATCTTCGACGAAGTCGAGAAATGTTTTATGCTATTCCACGATAGCAAGCATCCAAATCACGTGAACGGGCACTATCATGAAAAATCTGATGAGCTATTATATTATTAGCGCTCTGCTTAAATCTGCTGGACATATCATCTTGCCAGCCATCCTCTATACTTAATTTTTCTGTATGCGCCCATAAAGGAGACTCTTTAACGAGCCCAACAGCTTTTGTAAAAAGATTCTCTTTTAGAGTGAAAGCTTGATTTCTTCGCGAAACATCTGCCAGATCTATAACACGTCCCGCAATAGCACATGCCAAGTCTTGTCCAAAATTGCGAGATCCTCGGCTGTCCCAATTTAACCCAAGCCCATCTTGTTCTAATTGAAGATGAACGCGCAAGCACTCTACGCCAAATTCAGAAAGGCATAATAACCTGTAAGAATCTGATGCTATGCTACCTGTTTCTGGAGGCGTTACACCTAGCTCTCTACAAATACTTTCAACACATTTATTTGATTTTGACATAATACAAATATAATTACGGGGGGCAAATATGTCAATTGATTTATTCGACTTAAAAAAGGCTAAGCAACCCGTTCCACAATAAGCCAAAAACGATAACGCTAATAACTCAATACTCTACCATTTTTGATTTCAAGAATACGATCCATGCGCTCGGCAATCTGCATATTGTGCGTTGCAATGATTGCGCCGATGCCTTGCTGCTTAACAAGATCAACGAGGACAGAAAACACGCTTTCCGAAGTTTCAGGATCAAGATTGCCTGTTGGTTCATCAGCTAGTAAAAGTTTAGGCTTATTGGCCAGCGCACGTGCAATCGCAACGCGCTGCTGTTCCCCACCAGACAAACGAGCAGGACGATGATCAAAACGGTGATCTAGCCCTAACTTTGTGAGCATTTCTTTTGCATTCACAATAGCATCTTTACGTTTCACGCCAGACACCATTTGCGGAATAACCACATTTTCGAGCGCAGAAAATTCTGGCAGCAGGTAATGAAACTGGTACACAAAGCCCAAATAATCACGCCGCATTTGCGTCCGCTTTTCTTCAGAAGCCTGAGCAATATCGTCACCGCCAATTAAAATTTGCCCTTGCGTCGGCTGATCAAGCAATCCAACAACTTGTAAAAAAGTGGACTTACCTGAGCCCGATGGCCCAACAAGCGCCACCATTTCACCGGCCTTAACGTTCACTTCAACGTTATTAAGAACGGTTAAGCTCTCACTACCTTGCGTATATATCTTTTGAATATCATGCGTTTGCAATAAAGCTTCTGCCTGCGCTTCTTGCTCTTTGTTATCATTACTCATAGCGAAGCGCCTCCACTGGATCAAGACGACTCGCCCGCCAAGCAGGGTAAATTGTTGCTCCTATTGATAGGACAAGCGCCATAAGGACAACACGAATTATATCCCCCCAAATAAGAACGGCTGGAAGCTGAGACAAAAAGTAAATTTCATCAGCAAATAAATCGGTACCCGTTAGACTTTCTAAAAATTGACGAATAGTCTCAATATTCATCGCAAAAGTAATGCCGAGAAAAGCACCAAAAAACGTACCAGCAAGACCTATGCTCGCACCCGTTAACACAAAGACTTTCAAAATATTTTTCTGTGTCGCGCCCATTGTACGCAAAATAGCAATATCTTTACCTTTATCTTTCACCAGCATAATCATCGAAGAGATAATGTTAAACGCCGCAACGATAATGATCAGCGTCAGGATTAAAAACATCACATTGCGTTCAACTGATAATGCATTCAAAAATGCGCTATTCGCATCACGCCAATCATAAACATTGGCAAAACTGCCAACGGCTATCCGCATATCATCTTTAACATCCGTTGCTGCTTCTGGACTAAATGCCATCACTTCAATTGCATTCACAGCGTCTTTAAGTTGAAAGAATTGTTGTGCAGATGGCAAGTCCATAAAAATAAAGCCATTATTATACTCGTACATACCAACATCGAAAATCACACCAATCGTATAGGTACGCGAACGCGGTACAGTACCAAACGGTGTCGCCTTTCCCTTTGGTGCGAGAAGTGTCATTGAATCGCCAATTTTGAGGTTCAAACGCTGCGCTAACTTTATACCAATCGCAACTTGCTGATCTTTAAAGCTTGTTAGCTCTCCCTGAACGATAGAATCTGAAATAATAGGCTTTGTTGCAAAATCTTCACGGCTCATCGCACGAACAAGCGCTCCCGTTGCCGAACCATTGACCGAGATAAGCACTTGCCCTTCGATCATCGGGCGAACAGATTCAACGCCTTGAATACGTTCCAAACGATCAACAAGTGACATATAGTTGCCAATCTCACCACTTTGCGCATAAACATTCAAATGGCCATTCAGCCCTAAAATACGATCAACCAATTCGGCGCGAAAACCATTCATGACAGACATCACGATAATAAGCGTCGCCACCCCAAGCATGATCCCAAGAAAAGAAAAAGTCGCAATAACAGACACAAATCCTTCTGCTTTACGAGCGCGTAAGTAACGCCATGCCATCATTCTTTCAAAAGGTGAGAACATCAATTAGTCAACAATCTTTTCTAGTGCACTTTCAAGAGAAACTTCCATCTTCTCTCCTGTCTTACGGTTTTTAAACTCTACCGTTCCAGCTTCTAAACCTTTTGGTCCAATAGCTAATTGCCAAGGCAATCCAATAAGATCCATGTTCTTGAATTTAGACCCTGCGCCTTCATCACGATCATCATAAAGAACTTCAACGCCCGCTTCTTGTAATTTTGCGTACGCATCATCACAAGCTTTTGTACAAGCATCATCACGGAAACGTAAGTTCATCAGACCAACATGGAATGGTGCAATTTCTTCCGGCCAAATAATACCGTTTTCATCATGACTTGCCTCAATGATACCGCCAACAAGTCGTGACACACCAATACCATATGATCCCATATGAACAGGTATCTGCTTACCATCATTGGTTTGAACGGTCGCCTTCATTGGGTCAGAGTATTTTGTGCCAAAATTAAAGATATGTCCCACCTCAATACCGCGCGCCGTTACAATATCCACACCTTGAGCATTCTCTTCTTTATGCATTTCATCTGTCGCAGCATATATATTGGTTAACTCTTTAAAGTACTCACTCAAACCATCAATATCATCATAAGAAAGATCAGGAGCCGTCGTATCCATCTCCATCCATTTTTTATCAGCAAAGACTTCACTCTCACCTGTATCCGCTAAAATAATGAACTCGTGAGACAAATCACCACCAATCGGCCCTGTATCAGCGCGCATCGGAATTGCTTTAATCCCCATGCGGGCAAAGGTGCGCATATAAGATAAGAAAATCTTTTGATATGCGATAACAGCGTCTTCATGTGTTAAATCAAAAGAATAACCATCCTTCATTAAAAACTCACGACCGCGCATCACACCAAAACGTGGACGAATTTCATCGCGAAACTTCCATTGGATATGATAAAGATTCATCGGCAGTTGTTTATATGAACCAACATGCGTTCTAAAAATATCAGTAATCATTTCCTCATTCGTTGGACCAAAAAGCATGTCACGCTCACCACGATCTTGAATACGCAACATCTCTGCGCCGTAATCATCATAGCGACCACTTTCCTTCCAAAGATCAGCGCTTTGAATTGTCGGCATAAGAACTTCATTCGCGCCCATTGCATCTTGCTCTTCACGAACAATATCTGCGATTTTATTCATCACTTTTAAACCAAGAGGAAGCCAAGCATAAATCCCAGCAGATGTTTGCTGCACCATCCCCGCACGAAGCATATAACGATGAGATACGATCTCTGCTTCCTTTGGGTTATCTCTTAATGTTGGTATAAAATAACGTGATAAACGCATAATTTTTCTTTCTTATTCCTTACTTTCTTTAACAGGCTCAGACTTTATTGGATCACCGCCCTTTTGTCCATTGTCCGATTGAGGTGTTTCTGTGACAATTTCCGGCTCTTCTTCTACTTCATTCTTATCAGGAAGGCCGCAGGCTGATAGTACAGAGCTTGAAATATCTTCGCCGCCATATACTACACGACCATTTTCATGGATTTCGATAAGGCCAATCTGTGCGTCTGTTTCAAGGCCTAAATCATCAAGTATCTGCAATCGTTTTGCCATTTCCACCTGAAGCGGAATTTTAATAACTGAAGGCACTTTAATCGGCGCCGCGTTTAAATCCGCAGGCACAACGGCATTACCATGAACATCCACACCGGCCTTATAAGTAACATCATCGCCCATAATATGGTCAGGCAGAATAGTGCATAGCGTTTCTTTTCCCTCTGCCAAAACAATCGAAGGCATTAAAAGAGCCAATAATATAAGAAAAACATGCATTTAAGATTTATCCTCCATCACCATTTGACGAGATATTTCATAAAAATCAATAACTTCCAATTGAACAAGTGCAAAAATGATAAGCCAAATAACGGCTGAGACCCCTGCACAAATCAGGAATTTTTGCTTAATGCGCGGGCGCGCAGGCGCGCTTCCAGCCATTCCTTTTTCAGGCGTTTCTGGCGCATGGTTTCCCCATGGCAAGATTGTAAAAAGTAACGTCCAGAACGTTAAAAGATAAATAATGATACCGGCAACAACACTCATAACAAAACCTATATAATCGTAACGTGAACATCTGTTTTTGGCTTAATGCGCAGAACTTCAAAAGCAAAACGGCGCAATATAATGCGAATTTCTTCTGCAATATATTCTTCATCTTTACGTTTTCCTTTTTGCAGATCACGTAATACATCCTCAACCTCGGCGATTAGATCATCTTCAAAATCAAGCCCATCATCTGTTTCATCATCAATCAAACCAACTGTTGAAATTTTGGGATCAGCCAACAAATCCAAACGACCATTTAAAACAAGCGATGCATGGATAGTGCCTGAATATTGAAGTTTACGGCGTTGCCCAATAGCAGGATGAGCGCTATCGATTAAACGTCCAGGCTCAACGGCGAGTACGCCCGTTTCTACATGGTCAATGATCTGCGGTGAGTTCGGTGCTAAACGGATGACTGTTCCATTATTAGGGATAATGGCATTAGGCACTTGGCATTCCTTCGCTAATTTCGCATGTGCCTCTAACATCACACGTTCACCATGAACAGGAATAACCGTATTCGGCTTTAACCAATCAAACATATCAACGATTTCATCGCGGTAAGGATGCCCTGACGCATGAATACAATACTCAGTATCTCTAGGGTTAATCACCTTCACATTTGTGGAAGCCAAATTATTCTGAACATAGTTAATATTCTTTTCATTCCCAGGAATAGCGCGTGAAGAAAATATGACGGTATCACCTTTTTTCACACGAAAGAACTGACTGTCACCTCTAGCAATACGCGCCATTTGCGCTCGCGCCTCACCTTGTGACCCCGTTGCTATGACGACTAAATTTTCGCGTGGAAGAAGCATTAACTCCCCCTCATCAACAAAATCCTGCACATCATTTAAATATCCACACGTCTTTGCCGCGCCAATCATACGGTGCAATGATCTTCCGACAATACCAACACTACGCCCATTTGCCTCAGCCGCCTTACAGATAGAATGAATACGACCAACATTTGATGAAAAAATTGTAACAACAATGGCGCCCGTATCATTTGCCTTGATAACCTCAGCTAAGCCTTTTTGTACGTCCATTTCAGACCCAGAACGCCCTTTAACTGCAGCATTAGTTGAATCACCCACATAAGCAAGCACCCCTTCTTTACCGAGAGCTCTAAATTCTTGCTCATTCGTTGGTTCGCCAATAACCGGGGTTGGATCTAAATTCCAATCACCGCTATGAAGAACGTTCCCATGCACTGTGCGAATAAAAAGCGAAGCTGTTTCTGGCACAGAATGCGTCACAGCTAAAAATTGAACATCAAACGGGCCAATCGAAATTGTTTCTCCGCCCTCTACAACAGTGATCCTCGCGCCCCTACAATCAGGAAATTCTGCTAATTTTTTCTTTAAAATTTCAGCTGTAAATTTTGTGCAATAGAGCTGGCATTTCAAGCGTGGCCATAAGTGCGCCACGGCGCCGATATGATCTTCATGAGCATGCGTAATAATCAAAGCATGTAGTTTATCTTTTTTCTTTTCCAAAAATTTTGGATTGGGAAGAAGGATATCAATACCCGGAAAATATTCATCAGCAAAGCCGATCCCCATATCAATGGCCAGCCATTCATTATCACAAGAATATGCGTTCAGATTAACACCAAACTGTTCTGATCCGCCTAATGGAACAAAACACAGTCCATCATAATTATCCGATTTCTTTTTACCCATTATAAATCTCTAGCTCTATATATTTCCAAAAGGCCTTTCAGGGTTAAATCTTGATCAATTATATCAATCACGCCTGTTCCATCTGCAAAAAGCGGCGCGAGACCACCTGTCGCAATCACATAGGGTTTTACACCAAGCTCCGCTTCAATCCGCTTCAACATCCCTTCAATAAGGCCGATATACCCCCAATAGATACCTGACTGCATCGCCTCAACAGTATTCTTACCAATCGTTTTTTCAGGACGCGCCACATCAACCATCGGCAATTTTGCAGCAGCTTTATACAACGCATCAATTGATAAGTTAATCCCTGGTGAAATCACGCCGCCTTCATAACTATTATCTGCGCCAACAACATCGAAATTTGTCGCCGTTCCAAAATCAACAACAACAGCTGGTGTTTGGTAATGTTTTGAAACAGCAACCGCATTAACAAGGCGGTCCGCACCAGCCTGAGATGGAACATCAAGATTGATTTGAATTTTTTTCTGAAGCAAATCACTATTCACAAAAACAGCCTCAGCACCAAAAACCTTAGAACAAAGACTGTTCAGAGCAGCATTGGCGGCAGGAACAACCGAGCTAATAATCACATCCGTAATTTTATCATCCGCAACACCGTCGCACTCCATAAGCGGCAATAATAATGCCATATACTCATGCGCTGTTCGGGCACTGTTCGTATGAATACGCCAAGAACCAACCTTATTTTGATTTTCATCAAAAACGGCAAAAACAATATTCGTATTGCCTGCATCAATTGCTAAAAGCATTCTACTTTACTCGTTTCTTTAAATCTTTTAAGCCACATCACCAAAGTGAACATCGCCTGCCTGAATTGTCTTTTGTGTTCCATCTTCCAATTGAACCAAAAGTGCGCCCGTTTCATCCACACCACCAAATGTCCCTTTAAAAGTTTCACTTGGCAGACGAACCGTCATCGCTTCATTCAAGCCATGGGCTTGTTTTAACCATGCCTCACGGATGGGCGCAAACCCTTTATTTTCCCAAAGACTATAAACCTCTGAGAGTGATGTGAGAAACTCATCTCTGAAAACATTAACATAAATCGGTTTTTTCGTAATATCTTGCAAAAATATAGCAAATTCAGGTGCTTTAAAAATATTAACACCGACGCCCAAGACAATGCTATCAAGACCTCCATCGGCTTGAAGATTAGATTCCAGCAAAATTCCCGAAAGCTTCAAACCATCAACAAAAACATCATTTGGCCATTTCAGGGTCTTCTTATGTTTTTTTGGATCGATATACGCATCCAAAGCGTTTGATAAGGCCACCGCGACAACGAAAGATAGCTGACCAGCCTCATTTAATGGACATTGAGGGCGCAATAATGCCGACATATAAAGATTGCCCATAGGCGCATCCCATTTATTGCCATGACGTCCACGCGCGCCTGATTGCTGAAGGGCCTGAAGAACATACCCCTCTTCTTCACCACCAATAGCCTTGTTATGTACAGGTGTTTGCGTGCTTTCAACGCTTCCTACAACTTCAACATTCCAATCAATTGTCATGATCGGTTTGTGCAAGCGTTACAGAATGAGAGCTGCCATTAAATAAAGAAGATGCTGCCGCTCGGCTCTTTTCAATCAAAGGCGTAGGATTCAAAATAAATAAAACTGTCACGAAAATAGATAAACCGATAACAAGTTTACGGCTTAAGGATATTTCACTATCGAATTTATCAGCCGGCTCATCAAAGAACATCACCTTAATAACGCGAAGATAATAATAAGACGCAACAACAGATGCCAGCACACCAAGAACAGCGAGAACAATTAAACCTGACTCAACAGCCGCTTGAAAAATAAAGAATTTACCGAAGAATCCTGCTAGCGGCGGAATACCACTTAACGAGAACATTAAAATAGCCAGTGCATAGGCCAGAACAGGAGAATTTTGTGATAGGCCCGCCAAATCATCAATTTTCTCAACAGCGCTACCATCACGGCGCATGCATAGAATAATACCAAACACACCTGCCGTCATAATAATATAAATCGTAAGATAAACCATCACAGCAGTAATTCCCATTTCACCCGCAGCTGCCACACCAATTAAAGCGTACCCCATATTACCGATAGAGCTGTAAGCCAAAAGACGCTTTACGTTATTTTGCGCAATACCAGCAAAGGCACCAAGTGCCATAGAAGCAAGTGAAATAAACCAAATGATTTGATGCCACTGATCTTGCAAGGCAGCGAATGGTTCAAAAAGAAGGCGAATAAGAAGGCCGATTGCGGCGATTTTTGGAACAATGGCAAATAATGCCGTTACAGATGTTGGTGCCCCTTCATAAACATCAGGTGTCCACATATGGAATGGTACAGCCGAAATCTTAAAGGCAATCCCTGACAAGATGAATACAAGGCCAATCACTGCGCCTAAATTCACATCAGTATTCAAAGTCTCTCCGAGTAACGTAAAGTTTGTTGTTCCCGTATAACCATAAAGAAGTGACATGCCAAAAAGTAAAATACCTGATGAAATTGCACCAAGCACAAAATACTTCATACCCGATTCAGCAGACTTAATATGATCGCGACGAATTGTTGCCAGCACATATAAGGCCAATGATTGAAGCTCTAGTCCAACATATAATGACATCATGTCATGAGCCGACACCATCATCAGCATCCCAATACCGCTAAATAGAATCAAAATAGGGTATTCAAATCGAACAATATAATCTTGATGCAAATACTGGATTGATAATGCGATAGAAGCAATCAAACCACCGATAATCAGCAGCTTCATATAACCAGCAAAACCATCCAAGACAAACATACCGTTTAATGTTTCAACGCGTGTCCATTCCATGCCCAACAATAAAGATGCGGCAAACACCAAACAGAAAATGCTGGAACGAGAAATAAAATCAGTGCTTTGATTGCCACGTAAAACACCAGCAACAAGTAAAACCATTCCAGCAATAGCCAGAAATAGTTCCGGCAATAACGGCGTTAATGAAGATAAGGTAAAACTAGTCATTAGTGAGCTTCCTTCACAGATGTATTATGATGCGCTTTATACGCCGCCTTTGACACTTTGATAATCTTCACTTCTGGCATCTCACGACCTAGCGCCGCGTTATAATTTACAAGCAAGTTTTGAACAGATGGGGAAACACGATCCATCACAAACGATGGTGCAACACCAAGCCAAACAACCATCAGAACAAGTGGAATAAAGATCGCAAATTCGCGTTTATCAACATCTGGCATTGCAGCGGCATCTTTGTTCTTTTGTTCCCCAAATACAACACGACGATAAAGAACAAGCATATAAGTTGCGCCTAAGATCACGCCTGTTGTCGCAAGAGCTGCAATGACTGTATCGGCCTGATAAGCACCCAACAATGTTAGGAACTCACCTACAAAGCCACTCGTCCCTGGAAGGCCTACAGAACCAAGCATAAGAATCATAAAAATCGTCGCGTACTTAGGCATATTTTTCACAAGACCTCCATAACGTGACATCTCGCGTGTATGAAGGCGGTCATATACAACACCAACACAAAGGAATAATCCTGCCGAAATAATCCCATGAGAAATCATTTGAAAAATCCCGCCCTCAACCCCTTGGGTTGTTGCCGTAAAAATACCGAGTGTCACATAACCCATGTGCGCCACAGAAGAATAAGCAATCAACTTTTTCATGTCTTCTTGAACAAGCGCCACGAGCGAGGTGTAAATAATAGCAATCACAGAAAGCCACATCACCAGTGGCGTAAAAAACTCCGTAGCCTCTGGAAACATAGGTATTGAAAAGCGAAGGAAACCATAGCCTCCCATCTTAAGCAACACACCAGCCAAGATCACAGAACCTGCCGTTGGGGCTTCAACGTGTGCATCAGGCAGCCATGTATGCACAGGCCACATTGGCATCTTCACCGCAAATGACGCAAAAAACGCAAGCCACAGCCACATCTGCATGTCACGCACAACAGGGTTTTCCATGAGTGTTGGAATATCACTCGTTCCTGCATGTAAATAAAGTGCAAGAAGAGCCACGAGCATCAACACCGAACCAAACAGTGTATAAAGAAAAAACTTAAACGCCGAATACACACGGCGCGGCCCACCCCAAACACCAATGATAATAAACATTGGAAGCAAAACACCTTCAAAAAACACATAGAAAAGTACTGCATCAAGCGCGCAGAACGTTCCAATCATAAAGGTTTCTAAAACCAAAAACGCAATCATATATTCTTTGACGCGCTTTTTAATCGCATGCCAGCTCGCAATAATACAAATCGGCGTTAAGAACGTGGCCAGCATTACAAAAAATAATGAAATCCCATCAACACCCATGTGGTAAGAAATGTTTAAACCGCTTAACCATTCTACTTTTTCTACAAACTGAAACTCTGCACTCGTTTCATCAAAAAAATAAAGCATGTAAAGCGAAATGATAAACACAAAACTTGAAACGAACAGAGCGGTACGACGCGCATTGCGCGCAACAGTCTGCTTATCACCACGAATGAGAAGAATAAATAAAACCCCTACAAGCGGTAAGAAAGTCAGTAATGATAAAATTGGAAAATCCATCGTTGATACCCTTTAATTACCCTTGCCCATTCATCATTTTGAAATAAAACCAGCTAACAATCGCAATCAAACCAATCATCATGACAAATGCATATTGGAATACATATCCAGATTGAAAACGGCTCAACATACCAGCAACCCTGATAGATGCTTTAGCAACACCATCAGGCCCAAAACCATCAACCACTTGTTTATCGCTCTTCCAGAACAGGCGTCCCAAAACAAAAGCAGGTTTAACAAATACGGCCGTATATAGTTCATCAAAATACCATTTATTGAAGGATAGTGCGTGAAGTGGTTTAAACAGTTTTACAAATTTTGAAGGAAGGCTTGTGAAGCGAAGGTAGAAAACCCACCCCAAAACAAGTCCTAGAGCGCCAGCCGCAATAGGAAGCTTCTTCACCCAATATGGAACATAGTGAGCTGCCGCAATGGCTTCCTCACCGCGAATGCTATCGCCCCACATCGGATGATGCCCAACAAATTTTTCATAAAAGAACCAACCTGAAAAAATAGCGCCAACGCCCAATATCATTAACGGCGTAAGCATGACTGGAGGACTTTCATGAACATGATCCATGGTTTTTTTATCCGCACGTGGCTTACCGTGGAATGTCATGAACAATAGACGCGCTGAATAAAACGCCGTCATAATCGCCGCAGCAATCCCAAGGAAATAAGCCAACTCTCCAAACCATGTATCATCAGCATAAGCGGCTTCTAGAATAATATCTTTTGAATAGTAACCCGCAAAGAACGGCACACCAGCAAGCGCAAGCGATCCAATCCACATCAAAATATAAGTCGTCGGGATTTTTTTCCAAATTCCGCCCATTTTGCGCATGTCCTGTTCATCTGACATGGCGTGAATAACAGAACCAGCACCAAGGAAAAGCAATGCCTTAAAGAAGGCATGAGTCATAAGATGGAAAATAGCTGCAGGATAAGCGCCAACACCAAGCGCAAAAAACATATAACCAAGCTGTGACATCGTTGAATAAGCAATCACACGCTTAATATCGAACTGCGTCATACCGATAGTCGCCGCAACAAAGGCCGTTGCTGCACCAACTAATGTTACAACCATCAATGTCTCTGG
>PANS01000030.1 GCA_002708415.1 Micavibrio sp.
AACGAAGAATTTATCACGCAACAGGTGGTCAACTGGTCTCACGGCAATACTTTGGTACGAATTGAAACAACCTTTGGTGTTCATTATGATTCAGATCCCCATGAAGTAAAACGTCTCGCCTTAGAGGCCGCAAAACTGCCCGATCGTGTTGTCGATAGCCCTCTACCCGTCTGTCACTTGGTTGAATTTGGCGATAGCTCACTAAACTTTGTTCTACGGTATTGGATTAAAGATGCCGAAAAAGGGATCACAAACACAAAAGGCGATGTCATGCTCGCCCTTTGGGATATCTTAAAAGAAAACAATATTCAAATCCCATACCCACACCGTGAAGTGTTTGTTCATAAGAGTTAGAGAGAAATACTTGGCGGTACTACCTTCATTTTAACACTTGGCTTTGCAATAGAGTTATTGTTTTGATACGCTTCTAGGGCACTGTTCGCCTTAGCAATACAAGAACCGCTCAAACAATCATCAATCGCTGTTATCTCGCTCGCAATTAATTGCGTAAATACGGTGTAACCTTCTTTTTTCATCTGAGCAGAACGGTAATCGCTTAGTGCCCCGCGAAGCTCCTCTAAAACAACAGCCGATTTAAAAAATTCGTGGGGTGGGCTTTCACGCTTACCAACTTCCGCATCAATACGAAACAACGCTTGGGCAACAATAAATTCTAAACGCCCTTGTGGCGTTTTATCATTACGATTTAGCATTGCTGCAAGCTTCCTCACCGCTGAAGGTAAAGCACCAGCCACATGGGCAAAATCTCCCGCTGTTGTTTCTAATCTCTCTACTACTGAACCTGTGGTACTCATCACACACCTTTTTATTTTTTACAATTATTCCTTTTGAGGGATATTTTTAATACATTATGTAGCGGCATTACGTCAATTAAATTCGTGAAAACATCTTTCAACCGCCCCATATTTGAAACAATATTATAAAAACTTTGTGTTTCATGTGAAGCAAATGGGGAACATTTAAGATTCTCCATACAAAAAACCCCCGCCCGATTAAAGGCAGAGGTTCTATTTATTGACCTTAAAAACTAGCGTTTAAGCGGCTTCTTGTTGCTGTTTAGCAGTCCCAGACAATGCGCTTTCCGCTGTTAAAACGGCACTTACAGCCTGAACAACTGAGGCCACTTTTACAGCCGTTTGAATTTGCTCTTTCGTCACGCCATGTGACAAAAGCTGTTTTTCATGGGAATCAATGCACATACCGCAGCCGTTAATAGCCGACACAGCCGTTGACCAAAGTTCAAAGTCAATTTTATCAACGCCTGGATTACCAATCACATTCATACGAAGTCCGGCAGACATTGTTTGGTAATCTTTGTTCGATGCCAAATGGACAAAGCGATAATAAATATTGTTCATCGCCATAATTGAAGCGGCTGCTTTTGCGCCATTTATTGCTTCATTCGATAGATGTTCTGCGGCTGCCGCATTCATATTTTGAATAACAAACGCATTACCACTCGCCAAAGCCGAAGCCAAAAATGTCCCCCAAAGCTGTTGCTCTGATAACGTTTCATCATTGCTAAGTGATGATAAGTTTAACTTAATATCCTTCGCATAATCAGGAATTGCTTGCTTGATTGTGTCTACACTCATATTCGTATCTCCTATTTTTGGGTTAAAAAAGGCCAAGCGCAGGTTAATACGCCCAGCCTTAAGAAATTAAATTTATTTAGCGAACACTTATAATTAAGCAGCCATCTTTGCCGCAATTGCACTTGGGTCAATTGTTTCGCCGCCAGTAGGGCGGTTACATGGGCATAGCTCATCACTTTGAAGCGCGTCAAGAAGACGTAGCGTTTCTTTTGGATTACGACCAACGCTCAAAGAGTTCACTGAAACTTGCTGGATCACATTATGCGGATCAACGATAAATGTCGCACGTAGAGCAACACCCGCTTGCGCGTCACGAACACCTAAACCATCAAGAAGCTGTCCTGTTGTATCGCCAAAACTCCACTGATTTAACTTTGCAAGATCTGGATGTTCACGGCGCCATGCCAACTTACAAAATTCATTGTCTGTGCTTCCGCCAAGAACAACACAATCACGATCTGCAAATTCTTCGTTTAGTTTTGCGAATTCAGCAATTTCTGTTGGACAAACAAATGTAAAATCCTTCGGGTAGTAATAGATAACTTTCCATTTACCTTCGAAGCTTTTCTCTGTGATTTCTTCAAACGCACTTTCGCCGTTTTCTTCATGCGCCATGAAACCTGGCTTTACGCCTGTTACTGAAAATTCTGGTAGTTGATCACCGATACCGAGCATAGTTCTCTCCTTTAGAGTTTTTAAGTTTTGTAAATCTAAGGAGACAATAGCGCCAATTCAGGGGTAAAATCCAATGAATATTTTCGAATATTTCAATCGATAAAATTGATTAAAAATTATAAAATTATATGATATATTCGATTTATGAGCACGCCCCCAACCATCAAGCAATTACAATATTTAAAAGCCTTAACCCAAGAGCGTAATTTCCAACGCGCCGCAAATAAATGTCATGTATCACAATCCACATTAAGTGCAGGCATCATAGAGATGGAAAATCTTTTAGGGCTTTCCATTATTGATAGAAAGAACCGTAAAAAAGTGGTTCTGACGCCATTTGGTGAAGAAGTCCTAAAAACTGCACAGAGCGTTCTTAACCAAATGAATGAACTAACCGCGCGCGCACAAAATATTACAGCGCCACTTTCTGGCCCCTTTAGGCTTGGTATTATTCCAACAATTGCACCTTACTTACTGCCTACAATCCTTCCTAAATTACAAAAAGAATTTCCTAAATTAGAAATACAGATTACAGAAGATTTAACGGCGCCCCTTATAAAACAACTCCATCAAAGCGATATAGATTTAGCAATTCTTGCATTTCCTTATGCAACACCAAACTTAAAACAAATAATTTTCTATGAAGAACCTTTCTTTGCCGCCGCAAAAAAGGGAACATTCACAACAACAAAAATAAGTATAAAAGATTTAGAACAACACAACTTACTACTTTTAGAAGACGGACACTGCTTACGAGATCACGCTTTATCAGCTTGTAAAATTGAACTCAACAAAAATCAAAAAAGCCTAAGCGCAACAAGCCTTCTCACCTTGATCCAAATGGCGGCGCAAGGAAGCGGCATAACACTGCTTCCAGAGATGGTCATTAAACAAGGTTTTTTACCAAAATCATTAGAATTAACACCATTTAAAGCACCAAAACCGACGCGTCAGATTGGTGCAGCGTGGCGCGAAAATAGTTTGCAACGCAATAATATCGCAGCCGTCATAAGCAGTTTAAACCCTTAGCCCCTATACACTATTGATTAAAATCATTGATTTCCTACACCATTCAACCTATATAATTCGCATATAACAGACCTATAGGATAAGAACCATGTGGAAAGTAGCCGCCCTTTACAGATTTGTAACGCTTAATGATTTACCGACATTACAGCGTGACATTAAGGATGTGTGTATCAAAAATGATATTTGCGGCACATTACTTATTGCCCACGAAGGTATTAACGGAACAATTGGTGGCTCTGAAGAAGGCATTGACAATATCATGGCCTGCCTTGAGAAAAAATGTGAGATAAGCAAAGGAGAGGTTAAATTTTCAACAGCAGAAAATCAACCCTTCCGCCGTATGAAAGTTCGCCTTAAAGAAGAGATCGTAACTTTACGCGCACCAGAAGCAGATCCAAATGTCCAAGTTGGCACATATGTTGATCCAGAAAACTGGAACGACCTCATGAATAATCCTGAAGTAACATTGATCGACACGCGCAATGATTATGAGACTGCCGTTGGTATTTTCAAAGGATCAATAGATCCAAATATAAAAACTTTTACAGAATTTAAAGATTATGTTGAAAAAAATATGGACCCTACCAAACAAAAGAAAGTTGCCATGTTCTGTACAGGTGGAATTCGTTGTGAAAAAGCATCAAGCTATATGCTTACAAAAGGTTTTGAAGAGGTTTACCACCTTAAAGGTGGTATCTTAAAATACCTTGAGAATATCCCTAAAGAAGAAAGTTTATGGGATGGAGATTGTTTTGTATTTGATCGCCGTGTTGCTGTTGGTCACAATCTAGAAGAAAGTCCATACGATCTTTGCTATGGTTGCCGTTATCCGATTACAGAAGAAGACCGTCAAAGCGAAGCATTTGAAAAAGGCGTTTCATGCCCTCATTGCATTGATACATTGACTGAAGAGCGCGCAAAAGCATTTAGAATGCGTCATGAACAATTCATGAAAAATAAAGAATATCCAGCATCAGAAGAAAAAATAGTCTCTAAAGCAAACTAATTTCGAACGCTTCAAAAATAAAATCATCGTCCATGACAGTTGCAAAATACTCTTGCGTAGCCGATGCATCTATATCCTGAGGTGATTGATACAACACAGGAAGTGTTATAAGAAGTGCTATAATCATAACAGAGGCAAATGCCATCATAGGTCGTGGAATCACAAACAAAGATTTCACTTCTTTTATAAGTATATTCCAACGCGTATCTGGAGCATTATGACGACTGGCTGTAATAATACGCTCTGATAAATCAACAGACGGTTCAGGAACATATCTGCGCTTTAACAAGTCATTTAAATCTTTTGAACTATTATCTATCATTATGCCCTCCTCTGTATGTCTTCATGACGTAAAATGTTATCTTTAATTGTCTTTTTGGCTCGCATTAAAAGAGATTCAAACGCTTTAATACTCATTCCCAAAATGTCAGCCGCCTCTTTTTGTTTTATGCCATCTTCATAAAATAAAGTAATTGCAGCCCGTTGTTTTACAGGTAATAACTGCATAGATTCTTCTATCAATACTTGTTGTTCTACCTCAATCATTGCCTTATCTGCAGGTTTATATTCTCCTGCAATATTCTCTGAAAAATCATATCCCGTTATATCTTTCCTTTTGCGTTTAAAATCAATACAGGCATTCATTATTATTTTATAAAACCATGTTTTAAAGGTCGCCGCTTTTCCATCTTTCCAAATTGATGGTTTGTCCCATATTTTTAAAAATGCGCTTTGTACAATATCTTCCGCATCCTCTTTATTCATTACTACCTTATATGCCGCACGGTAAAACATATCGCTATGGCGGCGCACAAGAATAGAAAAAGCCTGATGATCGCGTTTTTTCAAGCGGCGCACCAGGCTTTCATCATTGTCATCACTATGATGCGTCATGTTTATAAAGCGCGCTTACTCCGCAGCCTTCTCTTCATGCTTTTCTTTTCTTGTTTTCATTTTCTCTTTCATCTCAGCGCGTTTAGATTTCATTTCCTTACGCTTTTTATAATGTGCTGCTTTTGCCTCTTCACGATCAATATTTCCATCATTATTGGCATCTGTAGAATTAAAACGCTCTTTTGCACGTGTTAGAAACTCACCTTCAGAGATCATACCATCGCCGTTTGTATCGCCTTTAATCTCACGCTCCATTTTTGTTTTTCCTTCATGACCACCTTCGTGATCTTCCGCTAAAACAGGAAGAGATTGAAGTGTCATGAACGCGGCCGTCAAAATAAGTAGTTTTTTCATCTAAAGTATCCTTTCAATTAAATTCTTATAGTCTTTATACGTTAAAAACAGAAAAACCCTTCGAAATAATTTAAAAATTATTTTCCAAATAAACTTAATACGTATCCGTTTGATTTCAAAGAGAAATTATAAAACCTGATTAGCGACCAACGTGCCATCGGTGACTAAATCATCAACCGTAGAGCCGCCAAAATCATTATAGATTAAAGCCACACGACCATATATTCCGCCACTATCACCGTCGGCATTAATACGAACATCTGTAGATCCATTACCAAGATCTAGCACCTGAACAAAATCATTTATATCATCCACACCATGAGTATAACCTGTCAGAAGGTCTGTAATATTTAAAATATCTTCACCTGATGTGAAGTTATAAAGACGATCAACGCCTGTTCCAATATCAGTCAAACCAAATGTATCTGCGCCTGTATCACCATACATACGATCAGCACCTGCGCCGCCGATCAACACATCTATACCCGCACCCGCATAAAGATAGTCTGTACCATCGCCGCCTTCAAGACGATCATTCCCCGCATTACCGTATAAACGATCATTCCCTAAACCACCGGTAATAACATCATCACCAGAACCACCATAAGCACGGTCATTACCATCTCCTGATGTTAAAGTATCATTTCCTATTCCACCATCGAGTATGTCATCACCGACACCGCCGTCTAACGTATCATTATCCGCCTGTCCATAAAGACGATCATTATCCGCCCCACCATAGAGCCCGTCGTTGCCTGTACCTCCATACAAAGCATCAAAACCGCTTTCACCGTAAAGCGTATCTGCACCATTATCTCCATAGAGTTTATCGCTATCGACACCGCCATAAAGCGTATCTATACCATCACCACCCCTTAAGAAGTCGCGTCCAGCGTCACCGTTTACTGTGTCATTACCAGCATCACCAAAGACTTTGTCACGTCCAGCACCACCGCTTAATGTATCATTATCATCACCACCGCGAAGCGTATCAGCGCCAACACCACCTGTTAATGTATCATCACCACCTTCGCCAAAGAGAGAATCATTACCATCACCACCATCCAGCGTATCACCCCCTAAACCACCTTCAAGACGATCAAGGCCTGCACCACCATAAAGCATATCAATGCCAGCACCGCCTTTTAAAATATCATCACCACTCTCACCATAGAGAGTATCATTATCATTACCGCCCTCAGCATAATCATTACCCGCTCCTAGACGAATAGTATCATTACCATCTTCACCATACACACGATCATTGCCCTGAGCTGTTGAGGTAAAACTATCTACTCCAGCGCCAAGATAAACAGTGCTAACCATATTGGTAATATTGCCACTAACTATAACAGTATCATTTCCCGCTCCAGAACTTATTGTCCATTCATCAACATCAGTAGGATCAACGGAAACAACATTAGTAAGCGCCACATCAATTATATCATTACCTGAACCTGCATCAATACGCCCTCGCATAGCATTAGAAACATCAATGTCGAGATCAGCAGTCGCCTGATCTTGATCTAACCATAGTGATCTAAAGCCATCCAACGTGACAACGGTAAGTCCATCATTACGAAGCGTTACCGTATCAATTGCATTATTCTGAAGAACTGTTGCTGACAATGTTGTGTCGGCCCTAACCACTGTCAGAATATCTTGAGTAACACCAGTTTGAGCCAAACTTTCTCCAGTATAGTTAAAAGTTCCAGCATCTCTATTATTTAAGTTAAAGCCACCACCAGACCATCCCATGGTCAACTTACTATCAACAAAAACTCCTTGCCCTCCGCCACCTGCGACATAGTTATCTAGCTGAGCGCGAGTATATGCCCCATCTGCAAAAATAAAATTTTCAATATTCGATAACGTATCCATAAACGACTGCGCTACCTGTGTTAGCGCCACTGTGACGCTATCGACAATATCTATAAGAAAATCGGCAATATTAAAATTATAAACGATACTATCTTCGCCCTGCGCCCCATCAATGATATCATCCCCTAAAGAGCTAATAATTGTATCATCACCGCGCCCTGCATATATTTCATTAGCCGTGTAATTTCCTGTTAAAACATCATTACCATCACCAGTAATAAGATTTTCAATTGTTGTTCCTGGATCAATAATAAAAATATTACCCGCGAGCGTTCCACCAAACCCTAAATCAATAGTTGTATCCGAAGTTACCGCCGCCGCATTAATGGTATCTACACCACCATCATTATCAATTAAAGTGTTGTTAGCACCTGTAGCACTAGCATACTCATTTGTATAAACATAAAGATCATCATTACTTTGCGCACTACCAAGAAACTCTAATGACCAATCATTTAATGTACCGGCATTACCACTCACCTCATCTGTAATCGTAAGCGTCCATTCACCAGCAGAGCTTTCTCCCCAAAGCGCCACCGAACTAAATTCAAAATCAACACCTGTGATACCATATCGTGATGTATAAGCTCCATTTTCAACGTTATACATCAAAACACTATCTGTTCCATTGGGAGATGTAAGAGTAACAACAAGATCTCCCGCTCTACCGTGGGAAATATCAAGGTTAATTAAGACATGCTCAATTGAAATATCTTGAGCAATGTCAATTGTGGTGGTGATCGTTCCTAATGATGGAATAGCAAGGGCAGGCGCACTACTTACTGGCGGAATCGTTATCATGTTGGCATAGGTTTGCTGAAGCGTCCAAGTTTCTGCCATACGCACTGCTGCTAAAGCATCAACATTACCGTACCCATAATCATAACTGAAATGCATTCCACCGCCATTCCAGTTTGTTGCGCCGTTAGTTTGCCAACCTTCACCAGCCCATCCCGTACCACCTGCATCCGTTTGACGCGAACTCATCGCAAGAATTTCCTGCACATCGCGATAACCAAGATCTGGATTTGCCTCTAACATTAAAGCAATAACACCAGAAACCAATGGCGCAGAAAACGATGTCCCACTGATTATATTCGCACTATTTGTATCAGTCGGGTTTGCCACATAAAGGCTATCTCCAGCCGCAGTGACTAACAAATTAGCCCCCGCTTCAGAGAAATCAGCAAAAGTTCCATCTTCTTTAAGAGCACCAACAGTTATCGAATAAGGAGAATTTTGGTAATTCTTATAATTAGAACTCATTCCACTTGCGCGTGAATTACCTGCTGAAAAAACAATGCTTGTTCCTAAACCGCCACGCCCCTGTTCCACAAGATTTTGCATTGCCGCAGTAACATCACTTGTATCCGTTCCAATAAAATCTATCTTCGTGTTATCGCCAAAGGCACTATCAATACCCCAGCTATTATTCATCACATCAAAACCATTTGCCAAAGCATATTCAAAAGCCTCTAACGTGTCTTGGGTTGTGCCTTCTGAACCAAACCCACGACGAATACCGACAATCTCTGAATCAAATGCAGCACCAACAGTGCGCGCACCATTATCGTCACCTGCAATCATTTGAGCAACATACGTCCCGTGATTATCGCCAGCATCATTTATAGAATTATTATCATCATCCAGAACATCATAATCGAGTCCCGTATTAAAGTTAGGAGACAGTTCACTATGGTCATAATTAAATCCATCATCAAGAATACCAACACGAACTCCTTCGCCAGTATACTCTTCCCACGCCGCCATGACGTTCAAACCATTCCCCCCTGTATATTGCCATTGTTCCCAGAAATTTCCTGGGATAACACCAGGGTCAGAAGGAACACCTTGCGTATCTGATGTAGTAGGTTCAATAAATATTGTAGATTGAGAAGAGGGTTGATCAATATCAACCAGATTTTGATCTAAAAGGCTGTGCTCGGACGATTTATAGAAAGATGTTGATGTTAAAGACGCCTCTAAGCGTGCTTTTTCAATCAAGCTTAAATCATTTATCAGCAGATTTTCTCGTGAAATATCTTCCAAACCCAAACCCTTTTATACCCAACGAACACGGTGTCCGCATAAACCCATCATTTATTATATAAAAAAAGTGTTACGAAACCCTTTAAAACCTGTAAAATTATATCAGTAATATTCATTTCATGTAATATTTTTATCAACAAAAACAATAGGTTAGAAAATCATGATGCAATCTGTTCCGCATACCGATTCAAAATTATGGCTAAAAATCACACTTGGCATGGTTTTAGGACTTGTTTTAGGGCTTATACTTTCCCCCTCTGGTTTAAAACTCATTGATCCCTATCATGCAATTGAGTTTGGGCGTTGGATAGCACTTCCCGGAATCATCTTCCTTGGTATGCTGAAAATGATCGTCGTTCCCCTTATCATCAGTTCCATTGTTTTAGGTATCATCGCATCAGGAAATACTGCCTTTTTGAAAAATATGGGTATACGCATCATTCCATATTTCTTAATTACAACTTTCATCGCTATTAGCATTGGCGTGACCGCGATAAATATTATCGATCCAGCGCAGTATATGGATAGCACTATCGCCGAACAAACAATGGCAACAACAGATGAACCTTATGCCCTTTTTGACGAGCTTAGCATTCCCGATCGCATTGAAAACATTATCCCGACGAACTTCACGCAAGCTTCCTTAGAAAAAAATATGCTACAGATCGTTATCGCATCAATCATTCTTGGGATTATTATGCTCTCGCTCCCCAAAGCAACCTACGAACCATTTGAAAAGCTCTGCGAATTTGGACAAGCCGCCAGTATGAAGGTTATAGAATGGGCGATGGTGTTGGCTCCGTACGCCGTTTTTGGCATCATGACTAAAATTACGATACAACTTGGTCTAGAAAGCATAATTGGTGTTGGCGCCTATGTTCTAACTGTCCTTTTCTCTCTTGGAGGACTCCTCATATTTTATCTACTAATTGTTTCCATCTTAGGAAAACGTTCCCCAATCGAATTTATACAAGCAGCAAAAGAAGCGCAACTCTTTGCCTTTTCTACATCCAGTTCTGCAGCAACAATGCCTTTTACGCTCAAAGCCGCTGAAGAAAATTTGAAAATTAAAGAGAAAGTTTCACGCTTTATCATTCCACTTGGGGCAACCATTAACATGGATGGAACAGCGCTTTATCAGGCCGTTGCTGCGCTCTTCTTATGCTCTCTATTTGGCGTTAATTTAACAACAGGTGAAATTTTCCTTCTTATGATCACAACGGTTGGCGCATCCATCGGAACACCTGCAACACCAGGCGTCGGCATAATTGTTCTCGCAACAATACTTTCCGGCATCGGTGTCCCGCCAGAAGGCATTGGTATTATACTAGGCGTTGATCGCTTACTTGATATGTGCCGCACAACCTTGAACGTCACAGGAGATCTTGTAGCCTCTACGGTAATGGATCGTTGGATGAAATAGATAATGAAGCAGGCTTAATCGTGCTTTAAATTATAAGCCGTATAACCTGCCAAGATCGCTGTCCAGCTATAAGTTAAAATGTAATCTGGTACATCAAGAACGACGGCAAAATAACCAATAGCGCAAAAAACAAAACTTAAACCCAAGAGAATATAAACAGTATTTTTGGGGCTAAAGCCGTGATCGACAAGTTTATAGTGAAGATGTAAACGATCTGCTTCGAATGGATGCCCGCCTTTTTTAAGACGCACAAAGAACAACGAAAACGCATCAATAACAGGCACACCAACAAACCAAATGATTGCTACAGGCGGTAAAATAAATTCGGTGCCCTGACCTTTAGCCGCGGAAATAGCAAAGAACCCCACCAAGAGCCCCAAAGATAACGAGCCTGCATCACCTAAAAAAACTGAAGCCTTTTCTCGTAAAGGATGGCGCATATTTAAAAACAAAAAAGCGCATAGTGGCGTTAGTAAAAAGAGAATACTGAGTGCGTGAAAGTCATGTCCATTTTGCGCATAAACAAGCATCAACCACCCCAACACAATCGCCATAAAACCGCCAGCTAAGCCATCTAAACCATCAAACATGTTGATCGCATTCATAAGCAACACCAAACAAATCACAGAAAATGGTTTGGCTAAATAACCCAAATCAATTTCACCAAAACCTAAAAGATTACCCAGATTTTCAATCTCTGCGCCGCAGAAAACAACGATATAACAAGACACCCAGATTTGAATAACAAAACGCACCCATGGCTGAACATGAACTTTGTCATCCATAACACCAACAGTTAGCAAAAATAAAACGCCGCCCATTAGCGGTAAAAAATTGATTGCGCTATGAAGTTGGGCAATGAGCCCCAAAACAAAAAACACCAACACAATAACCAGACCGCCGATAAGCGGAATTGCGCCATCATGTTGTTTGCGCCCCCCAGGATTATCAACAAGTCCGATCTTATTCGCAATAGGCCGTAAGCCCCAGAACAAAGCAAGGGTCATAAAAAAGCCAACGAAAGCCAACAAAGGATATGGAAGAATAGATGTCATAGATTAACTATATAAGGCAGAAAAGCACGTTATCAAACCCCGATCGTAAAACACAACGAGATTATCAGCATATTTATTCACACATAAAAAAAATTATGGAATTATATGTTACCCTTCGAGAGCATCCGTGAACGTATTATTGTAAAGCTCTTCCAAGCCGTCCCCAAATGCAAAAACCGCGACCGCAATAGCCAGAGAAATACCTGCTGCAACAAGCCCATATTCAATAGCTGTTCCGCCTTTCTGAGACTGTAGATAAGAGTAAATGTTAATCATAGAACCCCATTTTTTTATAAGAGTATCACAAATAACACCAATTAATGAGGATTTTTCTTTTGCGCTCTATCTATAAAACGTTGTGCATTAAGCTGCTTTACCGTACGCGCTGGCAAACTATATGGACCACCACGCAATTGATCAGCAATAAGATGAGCAGCGGCGATAGATCCTACAATACCATGAGAGCCAAAAGCCACAGAGCTGTAAACATTATCAAGTTCAGGAACTTTACCAACAATTGGAAAATGATCTTGTGAAGAGAGCCGCATGCCAGCGCGCGCTCCTTTAATGTTCATCATTTCTTTTGATAGTGCAGAAATGCTGTCTTTTAAATATTTAATATTTTCTTGATCATCTTCATCAAGAACATCCGTGTGATTTATCCATTTTTTAAATGTGGAACCAACAACCTGTTGACCACTCGCCGAAGTCGATACATATCCGCCGTAGCAAATATTCGCTTTCAAATGTTTCAATCGCTCAGAGCTATCAACAATACTTACCTGACCACGCACGTTATAAACAGGTAAACCATCAACTTCAGACAAAAACTGATCCGTCAGATCCTTCGCACCAAAGGCGTTCGCCAACACATAAGCATCGGCTTCGATATCGGTCAGACTTTCAACCTTATGGTTCAAATGCACATCAATGCCGCGCGCATAAAACTCACATAATTTTGCAGGGCATAGAGCGCCTGCATCAATTAAATAAAGCGCCCTATGATCAAGCTCAACGCCAGCCACCTCACTCGCCTGCTCTTTCGATAAAAGCTGAATATGATCCTCATGCCAATGCCAGTTTTTGAACATTTTATCATAGCGCTGTTCTTTGGTTTCATTATTCACCAAATGAAGCGTTCCTGTTACATGATAATCAATAGCGTCAGCTTGTTTCGCAGTCCTAATAATTTGCGCATAAGCGCTATTGAAAAACTCAGATTCTGTATCTCGCAGTGCGGCAAAGCGCGTATTAAACAAACCAACCGCATTACCCGATGCCCCTGATGCTAAACTACTCGAAGCCTCATAGATAACAGGCACAAAACCATATTGTTTTAACGTATAAGCACATGCCGTTCCTGCTAAACCGCCACCAATAACGGCAACCTTTTTAGGGCGGCTTGACCGTACTTCTTTCTCACCACCCTCATAAGAACCAACGAGCATATCGCGCTTACGTCCAAAACCATCCGTTTTAGAAACACTAAAGCCCGCGGCTTGCAAACCACGCTTCACGTCACCTGCTGCCGTAAAAGTTGCAAAACGGGAATTTTGCGCACTTAAACGAGCCATATTTTGAAAGAGCGTTTCACTCCACATATCAGGATTTTTGGCTGGCGTGAACCCATCCAAGAACCAGCAATCAACTTTTGCTTCAAGTTCTGGAATATATTCATTCACATCACCGAAAATAAGCGTTAAGGCAACTCGATCATCAAAAACAATACGATGGAATCCGCCAATACGGATGGGATAGCTTTCAATCAGTTTTTGCGTATATTCCCCTAGCTCCTCAGCCCATGGCTTCAATGCATTATGCACCTCAGCAACGGATAAGGGAAACTTCTCAAACGACACGAAATCAAGCCTTTGGGAAGGATCTGCAGTTTCTACAAACTCTTTCCATGCGCAAAGAAAGTTTAATCCTGTACCAAAGCCCGTTTCCGCGATGGTGAAGGTCGGTTTATCTTGCCAAAAATCGGGAAGACCATTACCCTGCATAAAGACATGGCGCGTTTCAGCGAGCCCATCTTGAGCAGAGAAATAAATATCATCAAACTGATCTGATCGTGGTGCGCCTTTCATGACTATAAACTGTATTATTCGAGTACAAAAAGAAAGACAGAAAATCAAATGAGCAACCCTTTACTACAAGACTCTCCGCTTCCACATAAAGCACCACAATTCGACATCATTGAAAATGATCATTTTCTGCCTGCTTTTACCGCCGCCATTGAGGAAGCGCGCGCCAATATCGAAGCCATTAAAGACAATAATGAAGAACCAAATTTTAAGAATACAATTGAAGCTTTAGAGAGTGCTTCAGAGCGTTTAGGGACAGTTAGCTCTATTTTCTACAACATGCTATCTGCAAACAGTAACGATATCGTTGAAAAACTTGTCGAAGAAATTGGCCCCATGAATGCAGCCTTTTCAACTGATGTATCTTTAGATGAAAATCTCTTTGCGCGCGTTAAAACCGTTTACGACAAACGCAACACACTCAACCTTAACGCAGAAGAAAATACATTATTAGAAGACACCTACATTGGCTTCGTTCGTGGTGGCGCACTATTAGATGATGAAAAAAAATCACGCCTGCGTGAACTAAATGAAGAAATGTCAACACTCGGCCCTGCGTTCATGAACAATGCAACCAAATCAGCCGAGCAATTTTCACTCATCATTGACAATGAAGATGGCTTAAGCGGCCTTCCCGATAGCGCAACAGCCGCAGCCGCACACGCGGCAAAAGAACGCGATATGGATGGCAAATGGGTTTTCACATTGGAATATCCAAGTTATATCCCTTTTGCGACTTATGCAGACAATCGTGAGCTTCGCGAAAAAATGTGGAGAGCGTTCAACAGCCGTGGCTTTAACGATGATTTTGATAATTGTCAGAACATCCTCAATATTGTACGCCTTCGTAATGAACGCGCAGGGCTTCTTGGTTATGACACGCATGCAAATTTTGTTCTTGAGCGCCGCATGGCACGTTCCCCAGAAAATGTTTTAAGCTTCTTAGATAAACTATTATCGGTTTACAAACCTGCTGCTGAAAAAGATTTGGCTGAACTGCAAGAATTTGCAAAGTCGCAAGGCCTAGAAGATGATCTAAAACCTTGGGACGTTGGTTACTATGCAGAAAAACTCAAACAGAAAAAATTTGATTATTCCAGCGAAGAATTACGCCCATACTTCAAATTAGAAAATGTTTTAAATGGCGCATTTGAACATTTTTCAAAGCTTTTTGGCCTCTCTTTTAAAGAAGATGGGCAATACCCAACATGGCATGAAGATGTCACAGCCTATGAAGTGAGCAATAAAAACACTGGTGATTTTGTTGGCATCTTATATGCCGATTTCTTTCCACGTATTGGTAAAAAAGATGGCGCCTGGAAGACAAGTTATCGTGATCAAGGTCTTTATAATGGCTCAATGGAACGTCCTATCGTTGCCATCGTTTGCAACTTCACAAAGCCAACAAGTGAGACACCATCTCTTTTAAGTTTTGGCGAAGTGACAACACTCTTCCATGAAATGGGGCATGCCATTCATGCGCTTCTTTCAGATGTGACTTACTCCTCGCATGCAGGAACAAGCGTTCTTTGGGACTTCGTTGAACTACCATCACAGGTTCAAGAAAACTGGGCGTACGAGAAAGAAACTCTCGACCTATTTGCAGAGCATTACGAAACAGGCGAAAAAATTCCTGCTGAGTTAATACAGAAAGTAAACAACGCAAAGAATTTTATGGTTGGTTGGGGGGGGCTTCGTCAAATTGGACTTGGCCTCATGGATATGCGCTGGCACACAACAGATCCTGAAGAAATCAAAGATGTCGCTGCTTTTGAAGATAAAGTAACAAAAGATACCAGCCTCTTTCCACGTTTGGCTGGGCCTACATCAACATCCTTCTCTCATATCTTTGCTGGCGGTTATGCGGCAGGATATTACAGTTATAAATGGGCCGAGGTTTTAGATGCCGATACCTTTGAGCTATTCCAAGAAAAAGGCCTATACGACCAAGAAACTGCACAAAGTTACATGAACGAAATTTTAACACGCGGCGGTAGTGAAAAACCGGAAGTTCTTTACAAGCGTTTCCGTGGACGTGATGCCGACCCCGATTCACTTCTGCGCCGTGAAGGTTTACTTAAAGACAAAGCCGCTTAATTTTGATAGGATTATAGCATGAGAACAGAATTAGACGGCATTTATCAAGTCACTTCGACAACGAATTACCAAGGTCCTTTAGAAAAAAAGAGCGATGGTGAAACCGAAATTAAAAACGGACAAACCGAACGACGCGATAATGCGAATTGCCTTTGGACAAGCACATTTACAATTTTAAGTGAAAACGAAGTCAAAATGACTTCCCTTGCCGATCCAACAGATGCAGACGGTGACTTTAGCCTTACACGGCCAGACGGTAGCCCAACGCGCGAGCCTGTGATGTATGAAACAACGCTTAAATACGCCCGAAAAGGTGATAGAGTGCAGCTTTCAGGTCAGATTGAATATGGCAACGATATTACGTTTCTTACGATGCGTAAAAAATAGCTTAGTCTACATTTTCTAAAAACCATCGATATGTTTTTTTCAGGCCATCTTGCAGATTGGTTTTCGCCTTCCAGCCCATATCGTTTATTTTTTTAGAATTAAGAAGTTTACGCATTGTGCCATCTGGTTTTAACGGATCAAAAACAATGCTTCCTTTATAACCAATAATCGAAGCCATTAAGGCAGAAAGCTCTTTTATAGATATTTCTTCGCCACTACCGATATTGATAATCAGATCAGTTCCGTTATCGTTCAAAACATGAATAAGTGCACCAGCCAAATCATCAACATATAAAAACTCTCGCAAAGGTTTTCCCGTTCCCCATAAAGCGACTTCCTCATCGCCATTGATTTTTGCCTGATGAATTTTAAGCATAAGCGCCGGAATGACATGCGATTTTTCTGCATCAAAATGATCATGCTCGCCGTATAAATTTGTTGGCATGACCGATCTATAATTACGACCATACTGCGTAGAACAAAACTCACAGAGCTTAACGCCTGCTATCTTGGCTAAGGCGTACCCTTCATTGGTTGGCTCTAACGCTCCTGTCAGCAAGGCGTTTTCAGAGATCGGTTGCAGCGCTTCCTTGGGATAAATGCACGATGAGCCCAGATAAATTAACTTCTCAACGTCCGCCAAATGTGCGCCATGTATAACGTTTTGTGTCATAGATAGATTATCTTGCAAAAAGGCAGCCTGATTAGAAGCGTTCGCGCCAATACCGCCAACACGTCCAGCGGCCATGATGATCACATCGGGTTTATTTATTTTCAACCACTCATAGGTTTGAGATTGATCGGTTAATTCAAGTTCATTATGCGGCGCATATATTATTTTATAATTTTCAGATTGTA
>PANS01000031.1 GCA_002708415.1 Micavibrio sp.
TCTGCTGCAACAAATCTTTTCCACTCATCACATTTTGTGGTGCTGATTGCGATGGATTTAAAATTTCAAGCGACTGAATACCGCCATCTTTTTTAATAACTTTGATAGAGTTTTCTCCCTCTTGCGCAAGCGCAGAAGAAACCGTCAAAATAGCACCGCCGCCAACCAAGCAACTAACCCCTAATAAAATATATAAACCTCGATGAATCATGTCTGTGATTATAGCAAGAGGGATGAAAAAGAACACTGACTATTATTGAAACCCCTTACATTTCCCCATAACTGTAAATATTATTCATCATCAGACTTATCTTCAATTTGCTTCACTTCACCATCAGCAATAGAGGCCGCATTCTTTTCTATAAACTTCCTTAAGCCATCGTAATCAATTTCATAACCATCATCAGAAACATTATCGATATACTTTGGAGGATTCAAAGATGGCTGAAATTCAGTTCCAGCCTCAAGCAAAGGAATTATTTTTTCAATCCCTTTACATATAGATATTTTCATTTCAGGTTCATTATCAAAATCGACTGGAACATTCTCTATCAATGCGTCGACTTCTAACTCCATCTTTTTCTTCACTTTCTTTTGCACATGCTCACGAATATCTTTATCGGTAACCGTAACTTTAGCCTTTTTATCATTTAGTTCTTCTTTCTTGATTTCCACATCCATTCGTAAATCTTCTGATTTATACCACTTTTCTCTTAAATCAATTAATTCATGAGCAATATTCAAAGTTCCCAAAAAAGCACCGTATATATAAGGAGCTCCAACTAGTAAAATCTTGTACCATGATGTACCTACATCAACTCCAACAAATTCTACATCTCCTTGAAATCCTTTGAACCGTATAACTAAATCGAAAACATCATCTAACTGATTGTTAAATGCACTTACCTCTTTTAATGTTTTCAATCCTGCGCTAGGAATTTTAATGTTAATAATCTGCTCATCTTGGCGTTCTACTAAATTTTCTAAAATACTATAAAAAACAGGCATGTGTTGGTTTATTGGAGTCAGCATACTATGAAGTAAATTTCTATCTTCAGCTGAAATTTCTACCGAATTCACAGTTTTTCCATGTTCACTAATAAGCCGTTTAACAACTTCATTATTATCTTCCGCCCAAGACATGTCTAAAATATTGTCTAACGAATCCATTAAAGCGTAAAAATCTTTAATTAAATAACGCTGCCCTCCATAGAGAGCTTCTTCTTGAAATGTGATATGTTTATTTTCATCTATAGAAAAATCTAAAATATTTTTCAAAACACCTAGTCTCATAATCTTTCTCCTTAATATAAGCGAATAAGTTATAACGCCTCCCTATTAGGCAAGGCATTCACATACAGAACGTATAAATTACTTAACCATTACGAAACTTGTTAAAATTAACAAGGCAAAAGAGAACAAAAGAGGACTATTTGTGGATAAAACAGAGGATAAAGCTGTGATCTGTTATGGATATAGGCTTAAATCCCCAAATCCGCGGCTTCAAGTTTTTTAATCTGGTCGCGGATTTTGGCTGCTGTTTCAAACTCTAGGTTACTTGCCGCTTCCTGCATGTCTTTTCTCAATTTAACAAGATGCTTACCGAGCACTGCAGGGTTCATCAGCATTTCCTGTTCAGAGCCATCATGAAGCGTATACTTTTCTGAAACCTTTTTACCACGACCTTTACCAAAGCCCGTTTCTTTCTCAATGACTTGAGCAACCGCCTTTTTAATCGTCGTTGGCGTAATGCCATGCTTTGCGTTATGTGCGACTTGCTTTTCACGGCGACGATCTGTCTCCTCTATCGCTGCCTTCATAGATTTTGTTACGGTATCAGCATAGAGAATAACATTACTTTCTGCGTTACGCGCCGCACGGCCAATAGTCTGAAGAAGCGATGTCTTTGATCTTAAAAACCCTTCTTTATCGGCATCTAAAATTGCCATCAATTTACATTCAGGAATATCAAGCCCTTCACGCAACAAGTTGATACCAACAAGAATATCGTACTCACCCAAGCGAAGATCACGGATGAGCTCAATACGCTCTAACGTATCAATATCCGAATGCATATAACGCACTTTCAGGCCGTTTTCATTTAAGTAATCCGTCAGCGCTTCGGCCATTTTTTTAGTTAATGTCGTCACCATAACGCGACCATTATTTTCAATGACCTTACGGCATTCACTCATCAAATCATCAACCTGATGATCACACGGACGAATTTCAATCGGAGGGTCTATTAAGCCTGTCGGGCGAATGACTTGCTCTGCAGCAATCCCGCCTGCTTCTTCTTGTTCCCAAGGCCCAGGGGTTGCAGACACATAAATGGATTGTGGTCTAATTTTTTGCCACTCTTCAAACATGAGCGGCCGGTTATCCATTGCCGCAGGAAGACGAAAACCATGTTCAACAAGCGTTGTTTTACGCGCTTTATCACCACGATGCATTGCACCAATTTGTGGCACCATCACATGGCTCTCATCCAAAAACATGATGCAGTCGTCAGGTAAATACTCAATCAAAGTTGGCGGCGCGTCGCCCGGTGGACGACCAGTTAAATAGCGTGAATAATTTTCAATTCCTTTACAAGACCCTGTTGCTTCCAGCATTTCAATATCAAACTTCGTACGCTGATCAAGACGCTGCGCTTCCAACAGTTTCTTATCTAACTCAAATGAAGTCATCGTATTTTTAAGATCAACTTTAATTTGTTTAATTGCCTGCGTTATTGTCGGTCCCGGCGTGATATAGTGAGAGTTCGCATAAACGCGAACAGCATCTAAATTCGCATGCTTCTCCCCCGTCAATGCATCAAACTCGACAATATCTTCAATTTCATCACCAAAGAAAGAAAAGCGCCAAGCAGAGTCTTCCATGTGTGAAGGAAACAGTTCAATCGTATCGCCACGAACACGGAAACACCCACGCTCAAACGCCATATCATTACGATTGTACTGCAAAGCAACGAAGCGTTTGATCAAATCATCGCGCTCCATGGTTTCACCCTTACGCACATCAACCGTCATCGCCATATAATCTTCTTTTGATCCGATACCATAGATAGAGGATACCGACGCGATAATGATACTGTCTTTGCGTTCAAATAAAGCCCGCGTGGCAGAGTGCCGCATTCGATCAATCTGTTCGTTAATAGAGCTATCTTTCTCAATAAATGTATCACTACGTGGGACGTACGCTTCAGGTTGATAATAATCATAGTAAGAGACAAAGTACTCAACTGCGTTATCTGGAAAGAACTCTTTAAACTCACCATAAAGCTGTGCCGCTAGCGTTTTATTCGGTGCCATGATAATGGCTGGTCGTTGCGTGCGCTGAATAATCTGAGCCATAGTGAACGTCTTACCCGTCCCCGTTGCACCAAGAAGGACCTGATCTGTAAGCCCTTGTTCTAACCCGTCAACGAGTGCTTCGATAGCCGCAGGCTGATCACCAGACGGTTCAAACTCCGCTTGCAATCGAAATGGCGGCGAATCCGACAAAGGCTGCGCTGCAGCCTGATTTAGTTCTACAACTCCACGCATGGGTTATTTTATATAGGAAATTAGGAAAAATTGAAACAGTAACTAAAGCTGATTCAGCAAAGAGCGTTCTTCAATGCTCAAATTCTTATACCCTTTTGTTTCATCAACAAAGACCAGAAAATTATTACGAAACCTTTTAGGTTCAGCTTGCTGTTTTACAAATTTTGAAAACTCTTTCATAAAACGAAGTGATAAATCTGCTTCAACAACCATGCGTTTTTGAGCCGAGTCAAAATAAGCGCGCCCCTTATATATATTCTTCCCCTGCCCCATCATTAAAAGGCGTGCTTTCATGCGATTAAATTGTTTTGGCCAAGGACGTTTTCCTAAATAAGGATTATTCTTTATAGGGCGGTCAGGAGATAATCCGTAAGCACGGCGTAAGAAAAATTCAATCGCTTGGTTAGCGTTCATCGTTCGAAGCTGCTCTAAAGTTAACCCTGACCACAAGAAAATAATTTCTGAAACAAGGCTATTCACTTCACGGTAATTGGTAAAGAGCGTAAGTTCATCATACGTCATTAGGAGTTCTACGCGCGCACGTAAATCACTGTTCTTCTTCATTGCCGTTTTTAAATCAGGAATAAGCCCGATAGCAGGAAGTGTTAACTCTACTTTAGGAATAGCTTTAGAGCCGACACCAACTCCTTTAGGTAAAAGAAAACCAGCGCCTACAAAGACAATCAAAAGGGCAGCAGCGATCAAAAGAACCTTCGTAGAAATCTTTTGACCTTTGATTACCATGTTTAAGCTGCCTTTAAAAATTTACCATCAAGTGCATTACGAATAAGTGCGATTGTATCTTCTATGCCATAAAGTTCAATAAAAGAACCAAAGCGTGGTCCTTGAGATTGACCTAATAACACTTCATAAATAGCTTGGAACCACTGACGTAGTTCCTTTTTATCATAGCCATTCTCTTTACCAGCGCTAAACACTTCGGTTTGAATTGTTTCACCATCTGCATCTTTAGGCAAACCTTCAAGACGTTTTGCCAAATCTTGTAACGCCGCAAGTTCACGCTCATCAGGGGCACGGTAAGATTTTGTCGGTAAAACAAAGTCCTCATAGTATTTTACCGCATGTTCAACCAATTTTGCCAAAAATGGCATCGTTTCTGGTGTCGCATCTGGTGCATAAAGCTTAATAAAGCCCCACATTGTCTCTACATCATGCGCATTTGAAGCACTTGCTAGGTTTAACAATAACGCAAAAGACACTGGCGTTTGATGCCCCGCAGGGATTTCTCCACCATGGATATACCAAGCCGGATTTTCAATTTGCTTTTCGTCTTCCTGCTCAGGCATTTTTTGCAAGAACGAAATATATTCATCAACGGCCTTTGGAATCACATCAAAATATAATTTTTTACCTGACGTTGGGCGTTGATACATATAATAAGACAAGCTTTCATTCGGCGCGTAAGTCAGCCACTCTTCAACCGTAATACCGTTCCCTTTTGATTTTGAAATCTTCTGATTTTCTTCATCAAGGAAAAGTTTGTAATGAAATCCTGCTGGTTTTTTTCCGCCAAGAATTTCTGTAATTTTACCAGCCACATCAGCAGAGGAAATAAGATCTTCGCCTGCCATCTCATAATCAACATCAAGAGCATACCAACGCATCCCCCAGTCAGGGCGCCATTGTGCCTTACAAAGGCCGCCCGTCACCTTTTGTTCAACACGTGTACCATCTTCATCTTCAAATGTAATAGTGCCTGCTTCAGGGTTTGTTTCAAGAATAGGAACTTGTAGAACTTTTCCTGTTGATGGAGATACTGGCAAGAACGGGGAATAAGTGCTGGCACGCTCCTTGCCTAAAATGGGAATAACAGCATTCTGTATTTGCTCATGTTTTGCAAGCATCGTTAAAAGCGCTTCGTCAAAATCACCATTAACATACATATCCGTCGATGAAATAAACTCATATTCAAAACCAAAGCTATCCAAAAACTCATTAAGCTTCGCATTATTGTGATGCGCGAAGCTTTCATATTGTTCAAAAGGATCAGGAACCTTTGTTAAAGGCTTACCCAAATGCTCTGCTAACATCTCTTGATTAGGTACATTCGTCGGAACTTTACGAAACCCATCCATATCATCAGAAAAGCAAAACAGCTTCGTTGGCATATCTGGTGCAAGTGCATGAAAAGCATTCATCACCATTAAAGTACGTGCCACTTCACCAAAAGTACCGATATGCGGCAAACCCGATGGGCCATAGCCCGTTTCAAACAACACATAGCCCTTTTCTGGCAATTTTCCGCCCAGACGTTTAAGCACCTTCTTTGCCTCTTCAAACGGCCATGCACGGCATTCTTGCGCTAAATCGGAAGGTATATCTTGAGGTAATGTCATTTTTCAGTTCTTTGTTGGTTTAAGTCTTTGTGATAAAATAGATTTATGAGCCTTTGTGACGCAAAATCAGCCAAAAATCAAGAATTTAACAATGTTTCACCGTCATTGCGAGCACAGCGAAGCAATCTGTTTATACCCTTTAGGGTAGATTGCCACGTCGCTAATGCTCCTCGCAATGACAGATATAATGAACACGGCAGCATTATTGTCTGGATTCTCATCATGGTTGCCCTTCTTGGTGCGCTTTATTACACTTTTTCAAGTGGTTTTCGTTCTGGCGAAGCGAATTTAAGCAAAGAGCGCGCCAACCTTTATGCCACCGAAATTCTTGATTACGCCCAAAGCATTAAACAAGCTGTTCAAACATTACAGATCAATGGCTGTGATGAAACGGAGGTCAGTTTTGAAAATAACATTTCGTCTTTTAACTACGCCAACTCAAATTCGCCAACAGATGGCTCATGTCACGTCTTTCATCCCAGCGGCGGAGGACTAACGTATATTATTCCTAATGAAGCATGGTTAGATAGCTCTTTTGCTCCAACCTATCCGGGAAATTTTGCCACCTGGTGGTTTTCAACGGCGCCTCAACTTGAAGGTGTTGGAACAAGTGAAGCTGATCTTAAATTAACTTTGAATTTTATAAACACAGATATTTGTATCACTATTAATGATAGGCTCGGCGTAGATAATCCTTCAGAATTACCACCTGTAGACGATTCAAGCGGGGGAATAGGGCAGTTCTCAGGAACTTATGGTGCCTCTTCTCCAGATAGCATAGGCGATGATGGTGGCCATAACCTTCCAGGAAAAACATCATTTTGCAATGGTACGAGTAGTGCTAACCAATTCCATATGGCTTTAATAGCGCGGTAAAAAATGAACAAACAAAATATACAAAATGGAAATGCCAAACACCCCTCGTCATTGCGAGGAGCGATAGCGACGCGGCAATCTAGATTCAAATGGATTGCCGCGCTCCCTTTGGTCGCTCGCAATGACATCGTTAGGGAGAGCGGAAACGCTCTTTGGTTTATACTGATAGCCATACTTTTACTTGGTCTTTTAACCTCCATGATGACCCGTTCGGGGAGCAGTACCAATGACACAGGTGATTATGAACAACAATCAATCGCTATTGATGAAATGATGTCTTACGCATACTCAATCGAAAATGCTGTTCAATCTTTACAAGCCCGTGGCTGTAGCGAAAATGAAATTAGCTTCTGGCATGATAGTGATGGAAACGGAACAGAAGATGGTAGCGATAATTATTTCAATGCTAATTCCCCTTCAGATCGTTCTTGTCACATTTTTCAACCAGAAGGGGCAGGCTTAACATGGCTAGATCCACCAGTAGGTATAGCCGATTATCCAGATTATGTTATTAAGTTAGCCGATGTAACAAATGTAGGTACTTCTAATAATGGTAAACCAGGAAAAGATATAGTTTTAACGTTAATTCAAATGAACGAAACAGTTTGTCGCTCTATCAATAGAAAATTTAATATACCCGAAGTCGGGGGAACAGTTCCCGAAGATAACGGAGATATAGTCGATGGAAGCTTTCCTGGTTATTATACAGGCAGTTTTTCAGGAGCTACTAACGGAATAGACGGCCTTGCAAATAACTGTACAGGGGGGCAAGGACCTAATAGAGAATATTGCGGTGAGACAACAGCTTGCCTTAAAGAAGAAACTAACAATGAATATTTTATTTTTTACCACGTCCTCATCGCCCGATAACTCTCTCTGGATAACCTTAAAATCCTTTAAAACCACCGTGACATAAGGGTTATAAGCTCCTAAAATACCCTATGTCCGAAGCCCTCAATATAGCGCAAAAACCTATTACGCTGCCCGATGTTCCCGTTTTATGGGTTGGAGCGCGTGAAGCCTATATTCTAACGACTGATGGTGAGCTTCAAACGGTATCAAAAGAACGCGCCGCGGCGATGGTTCATAAAGAACCTATTCTTGGATGTCACCTTCCCTACACTTGTTCGCAACTTGGCGCACAAGATTTAATTGGTTTTGATATCCTTGAGCTCTTTGCCTTTGTTCATCCAGCTGTCTTCACCGTCCCTACACCAGCAGGCCTTGCCAAAACACTCGGCCTTGCCGCGCCAACAAATGCGGAAGATTACCCATTCGCTTTAATGGAATGTACCAAAGCACTACTTACTGATTTACGCCAAGATAAATGGCAGGCAAAGGCAAACCCGCTTCATATTTCTGCCGTCATGGGCGGACAAGGAAAGTCTTGGCCATGGACATCCTTTATTCATTCCGCGCTTGGTGAAACGTATAATCCGGAAGCTCCCGTTAATTCAAAAACAGATTTGAACATTTGGAAACATCTGCCGGAATGGTCAGAGGAAGCCCCACCGCCACCGCCTTCACACCATCCTGTTACAGGTGAAGAAGCGCGGGCACGGCTAAGTCATATTTTAGGCGCTAACGCAGAAGTCCGTGATCAACAAAAAGATTATGCCAGTAAACTCACCTCTGCCTTTGCCCCAATGGATGAGCCAGACACCCCTCACATTGTTGTCGCACAAGCCGGAACGGGCGTTGGAAAAACGCTCGGTTATCTCGCACCCTCTTCTGTTTGGGCAGAGAAAAACAAAGGGCCTGTTTGGATATCCACCTACACGAAGAACTTGCAAAAACAAGTGGATCAAGAACTTACCCGCGTTTATCCGAATGATGATTTAAAAGCACAAAAAGTTGCGATACGAAAAGGTAGAGAAAATTATCTTTGCCTCCTTAATTTTGAAGAACAGGCCGCCGGTGCTTCTTTATCACGATACGCTGGACAAGCTGTCGCCGCCGGCATTATGGCGCGATGGATTGCGGCAACAAAAGATGGCGATCTCGTCAGTGGTGGAGACTTTCCGGGTTGGCTTATTGGCCTCTTAGGGTATAGTAATACGGCTGGTTTATCAGATCGCCGCGGCGAATGCATTTATTCTGCCTGCGATCATTACCACAGATGCTTTGTTGAACAATCTGTTCGTCATGCAAAACACGCCGATATCGTTGTTGCAAACCATGCTCTTGTTATGATTCAAACTGCCATCAACACTGTTACGGATGATCTTCCTAAACGCTATGTTTTCGATGAAGGCCATCATTTATTTGACGCCGCCGATAGCGCCTTTGCAGGACATCTAACCGCGAGAGAAACATATGATTTACGCCGCTGGTTACGCGGCGTAGAAGCTGGCCGTAAAAGCCGTATACGCGGCCTTAAAAACCGTGCAGAAGATCTGGTTTCGGGCGATAGCGAAATGCAAGCTGATTTAGAAAGCATTATCGATGCCGCGCGGTGCCTTACCGCGGATGGTTGGCAACGCCGTTTAAAAAACAATGAACCAAAAGGCCCCAGTGAAGATTTTATCTTAGCTACCTATGAACAGATCATGGCGCGAACAGATGGGACAAACACACCATATTCATTAGAAACGCAAACATACCCTGCAACAGACAAAGTTTTAAAATCTGCTCAAAATCTTCATAAATCTCTCGTTAATTTAAAAAAACCAATGCAGGCACTTGCCTCCAAAATGCGCAAAAAAATTGTCGATCACGCAGACACTTTAGAAAGCGATACAAAAAAACGTCTTGATGCCGTGCAATCAGGATTAGAGCGCCGTGCCCAAATGAGTGTTGGTGCATGGATTGGTATGCTTGAAAGCTTACAAACTGGCGCGGGGCAAGAAAATTTCATTGATTGGATGCAAATAGAACGTATTGATAGTAAAACAACGGATATCGGTTTATATCGTCATTGGATTGACCCTATGATTCCCTTTGCTTCCGCCATCAAACCCGCAGCACATGGTGTGGTTATTACATCTGCAACTTTAAAAGATGGGACAGATGATGAGGAAGAAAATTGGCGCGTTGCTATGGAACGCAGTGGCGCGACATATTTAAGTCAAGAGCCAATCAAAGAAAGTTACTCTTCTCCTTTCAATTATAATGATAAAACAAAAATCATTATCATCAATGATGTCCCTAAAAACGACCTTGAACAAGTTTCAAGTGCTTACCAAGCTTTATTTGAAGCCTCTGGTGGCGGCGCTATAGGACTTTTTACGGCGATATCACGCATGAAATCGGTTTATAATAAAATTATATCCCCTTTAAGTGATAAAGACTTGCACCTTTATGCACAGCACATTGATGAAATGGATACTGGAACACTCGTTGATATTTTTAAAGATGATGAACATGCATGCCTTCTCGGTACGGATGCCATACGCGATGGCGTTGATGTTCCAGGGAACGCTCTGCGCCTTATCGTTTTTGACCGTGTTCCGTGGCCTCGCCCTAATATTCTCCATAAAGCCCGCCGTGAGGTTTTTGGTAAAAAACGCTATGATGACATGCTCACGCGCCTTAAATTAAAGCAGGCCTATGGCCGCCTTATTCGTAGCAAAAATGATAAAGGCGTATTTGTTATGCTAGATTCCATGATGCCATCTCGTTTAAGTGGTGCATTCCCAGAAGATGTCGAAATAAAAAGAATTGGCTTGGCAGAAGCCATCCAAGAGATTAAAAACTTTCTATAATGATAGAATTATCACCCATTATTAACGATTGGCCGTATGATAAAGCACTCGAAACATATGCTTCATTGGCAGATCAACCGTACGCCCTCTTTTTCGATAGCTCACGTCTCGAACATCCGTTAAGCCAATGGAGTTTTATAGCGTGGAATCCTATTGAAACCATTGAAAGTAAAAATGGTATCATTAAGCACAATGGTATCACTATTGATGAAAGCGATATATTCGATTTCATTCAATCGCGTTTAAACCATTACAAAGTGTGTTTGCTTCAAGAATGCTCAACCCCTTTTTACGGCGGTGCCGCAGGATATTTTGGCTATGATTTAGGACGACAAATAGAAGAGCTTCCAGATCAAACCAATGATGATCTCAACTTACCTGATTGTGCAATCGGTATTTACACTTCGGTTATTGCGTTTGATCATAAAAACAAAAAAGGATATTTGATTTGCGAAGAAAACAAAGAGAAACCACAATTAAAAGAAACTGTAGCCTCAAAAAACCAACCTAATGTTTTATGGAACAATAAAACATCCGATAGTGATTACAAAAGACATATTCAAAAGATTATAGATTACATTCATGCTGGGGAAATCTATCAAGCTAATATTTCACGGCGTTTTGATGCTGATTTACCAAAAAATTTTAATACCTTTCAGCATTATTTATATCTAAGGTCGATCAATTCTTCTCCTTTCTCTACTTTTATGAATTTTGGAGAATTCCAGCTCGCTTCTTGCTCGCCAGAACGTTTTATTACATTAAAAAATGATGAAATTGAAACACGACCGATTAAAGGCACTCTCCCTTCTTACCAAAAAGCAGAAGAACTAAAAAACAGTAAAAAAGATAATGCAGAAAATTTAATGATTGTTGATTTATTGCGAAATGATATTTCTAAAGTATGCATGCCACACTCTGTAAAAGTCTCCTCACTATGTAACGTTGAAACATTTGAAGGGTTGCACCATTTGGTGTCCACTATAAAAGGAAATTTAAAACAAAATGAAAATGCCGCAACGCTTTTAAAAGCTTGCTTCCCCGGAGGATCAATTACAGGCGCGCCCAAAATTCGTGCAATGGAAATCATCGAAGAATTAGAACCAACAAGGCGTGGCCCTTATTTCGGTGCGATGGGGTATATTGGTTTTAATGGAAATATGGACACTAACATCATTATTAGAACAATCATCTATAAAGATGGAAAAGCATACCTACAAACGGGTAGCGGCATTGTAAGCGATTCAAAACCTGCGCAAGAATTACAAGAAGGCCTTGATAAAGCACAAAAAATATTTGAAAGCTTCAACCCTACAAAAAAGGAAGATGCTGCATGAGTGTTATTTATATAAACGGTGAATTTGTTAATGATACATCAACACTAATCTCTCATAAAGATTGTGGTTTCACGACAGGGATTGGAATCTTTGATTCCATGCTCGCCAAAGATGGAAAACCCGTTCATGTCATAGAACATTATGAACGTATTATGTATGATAGCGAAACAGTTATAAGTTTAAAACCAGATTTATCGTTTAAAGATTTTTGTGGTGTTGTTGCGAGACTTCTCTCTCACAATGCAGATGGTGCTTCTTACGCCCGTATCCGCACAACCGTAACAGGTGGAACAGTTGAGACACCTTTAGCCAAAGCGCAAACATCAACCATTTTAATTGATGTCACCCCTTGCACAGAACCAGACAACACACCGATTACTTGTGCCATTATTACAGATTATCCACGAATTTCTGGATGCATTTTAGAAAATTGTAAGAAATTGGACTATTCACGCTCTTATACGGCGCGTCGAGAGGCCGAAAACTTCGGCGCAGAAGAAGCCATTCTCATCAACACCGATGGAAATATTTCTTGTGGCGCAACGAGCAATCTCTTTATTGAAGAAAATGGTATTCTTATTACGCCGCCATTAAGTGACGGTGTTTTGGCTGGTGTGACACGTCGTAAAATTATTGAAGAGCGTGATGTGAGGGAAGAGAGCATTTCTATTGAGCGCTTAAAAAATGCGAATAAAATTTATCTGACGAATAGTTTTATTGGACTAAAGCCTGTAATATTAAACTCATAAGAAAAACGCCCTATAAAGGGCGTTCATTAGAATCAGAAATAAAGCTTAACTTACGCCGCTAAAGCACCAGTCACAGCTGTTAGTTTTGCTTTTGCAAGGTCAAGCTGTTTTGTGTAACGCGCAGTTTCAATATCATCTTTTGTTTCAGAAAGCTTGTTTTCTAAACCTGACACTTCTTTTTCAATTTCAACTCGGTCTAACTCTTCAAACTTAAGTGCTTCTTCTGCTAAAATTGTACAGTTACTTGCTGTCACATCAGCAAAGCCACCAGCAATAAATATTTTTGTTGGGGCGTCACCTTGATTAGAAACGATTTCAACTAAACCTGGACGGATAGATGAAACAAGAGAGCTATGCCCGGCGCGAACACCAAAGTTACCTTCTTCACCAGGAACAGTCACTTGCCATGCCTTTTCAGACATTAGCTTTCTTTCTGGTGAAACCAATTCAAAATCAAAGGTATCTGTTATTTGTGTTTCAGACATTGTCATTTCCTTTTTTAAATCCTTCGATCAAGCCGAAGGATGACATTTTAATATTAAAGCAAACAGTATTTTGTGGTGTCTAGGCAAATAAGGCGAAGTTTATAATCATAAACGAGCCGTAATTTAACAACGCCAGTACGAAATAATGAACGCTTTTAAGCAGCTTCTGCTGCCATTTTTGCTGCTTTTGCTTCTACTTCTTCGATTGTACCAACCATGTAGAAGGCTGCTTCTGGCAAGTGGTCATACTCACCATCAACAATGCTACGGAAGCCTTTAATTGTGTCTGCCAAGTCAACAAATACACCTGGGCTACCTGTAAACACTTCTGCAACATGGAAGGGTTGAGATAGAAAACGTTGGATCTTACGGGCACGCGCCACAACCAATTTATCTTCTTCTGAAAGCTCATCCATACCCAAAATAGCAATAATATCTTGCAGGTCTTTATATTTTTGAAGAACTGACTGAACA
>PANS01000032.1 GCA_002708415.1 Micavibrio sp.
AAAATATACTTCAAATGAAAAGTGCAGAAGTTCAAGTGCAAATTGCACCTTTGTTACAAAAGAATATTGCGGTTGATAAAGTGACTTTAATTGATCCGGTTGTGACAGCAGAAATGTTTAAAGATGGAACGGGGTCATGGATGACACCGAAAATGAAGGCGGCAAAAACTGTTGTTAAAATGGCAGGCGAGAAGGGTGAGCGCGTAGCCAAGCAAGCAGCAGGTAATGTTTTGGATTCGATTGCGCTTAATCGTGTTGAAATTAAAAATGGTGCCTTTGTGTTTTTTGATCATAAAAAAAATATGAAGCATGATGTTCAAAACATGAACACTGTTTTGAAAGCGCAAACCCTTAAAGGGCCTTATGCTTTTGATGGTGGCTTTTCTTATAATGAAAAGGATATTCGTGCCAATTTACAAGTGAGTGCGTTTGATCCTAATCAAGATAGTTTGTCTATAAATGGCGCTGTAAGCCTAGTTAAAGATAAGGCACAAGTTCAATATGATGGTATTGTTGCAACGAAAGCGCCTTTTGATGCGCAAGGACAAGTGAAAGTCATACTAGATAATGGCGTGCCGAATGTTATGGCACAAAAAATTTCCCTAGAAGGTTTGCTGACGGCAAGTGAAGATAAAATAGCTGTTAATGATCTTATCGGTTTTCTTGGCAGTTCGCGCGCGAGTGGAAAATTTTCTATTTCTAATTTTAAACAAAAAAATCCAGTGAATGTTTTTGCTGATTTAAAGTTTAATCAAGTAATTGATTTAAGCGGATTGAAAAAATCAGCGAACAAAGCGAACAATAGGTCGACAATTTCTTCATCAAATTCTACTGAAAAAAATGCGCCTTCTAAAAAAGAAAAAAGTTTTGTTCCTTCCAGCTTAACATTTCCTATGGCTGTTGATGCACAAATCACATTGGATGCACCGTCGGTTAAAATGAATAATAAAACATTTGATGGCGTTTTCTTATCCGTTGTAAAGAAGGCCTCTAAAACAACAATTACAGCAAAAGCACTCGGCCTTCCTGGTCAAGGTAAGGTGGAAGGGCGTATTGATGCATCGTTTGGATCATCTTCTGTATCACTTAAATCAGGCGCGGTAACGTACGCGGATCCGTCAGTATCGTTTGTTGCTGAAGGGAATATAGGGCAAATTGATAAGGCACTGTCTGTGTTTGCACCAAACGTTGATAAAAAGACGGCGGGCATGTTTAAGACGGCGCAGTTTGATTTAAAAGGAACCGTTTCTCCGACCTCTGTATCATTGAAAGATAGTGTGTTAAAGCTTGATCAAACCTCAATTGGTTTGGGTGGACGCTATACACCATCAACAAATGGAGGTAGAGATAAAGCCGTTATTGATTTATCTGTTGGTGATATCGATGTTGATCGTTTGACAGGCAAGAAGGGTAACACGCCTTCAAAACCTGCCAACAAAGCCTCTGCTTTGTCATCATCCGCATCATCTGCTAAATCAGGTGGCTTAAAAGAGGCATTAAAGCCTTTGCAAGAATTTAAAATCCCTGTTGATCTTGTTTTTGATATTAGCGTGCAAAAAGCGCGCGTGAATGGCATGGACATTAGTGGTGTTCGTTTAACAGGTGAGAGTGCAGGGAATAAGCTGACACTTAAAAATGCTTCGGTGAATAATTACCAAGGTGCAACGTTGAGTGCGAAAGGTGTGATCGTAGACCGTGCAACGTTATCTGGTTTGGATACAACCTTGGGGTTTAAAACGAAAGACATTCAAGGCTTTGCGAAGACAATGAATCTTGATGTTTCTAAATTGCCATCAACACTAAAATCTGTTGATGCGAACGTTTCTTTAAATGGTGCGATTGATAGTTTAACGACTGATGCTAAAATTAAGGCAATGGGCGGGCAACTTGATGTTGCAGGTTTAGTGAAAGATGCGCTCGGTACGCCGCAAATGAGTGATATGCGTGTTGGCTTAAAGCACCCAAATCTATCACAAGCAATTAAAGTTGTTGCGCCAGATTTTAAAGGCAATGCGGGGCTGTCTCAGGCAATTAATTTTTCAACGAAAGCATCAACAGTGGGTAAAGTAATCAATCTTTCTGGTGTGAAGGCGACGCTTGGGAAAACATCTTTCACGGGAAATGTGAAGGTTGATCAAACGGGCAGCAAGCCGTCTGTTTCTGGTAAAATTCAAGCAGGAATAATTGCTCTTGATCAGTTACTAGGTGCAAAATCTGCAAAGAAATCTTCACCTAAATCCTCTGGAAGTTCTTCTTCTTCCAGTTCATCATCGAAAGAGCGTTGGTCTAAATCAACAATCAATGTTGATTGGATGAACAATATGAATGTGAATCTAGACCTGTCGGCAAATGCTATTAACTATGGGGCATGGAATTTTGTGAAGCCTTCAACGACACTTAAAGTGCAAAACGGAACATTGAATGTGACAGGATTAAAGGCAGGTGTTTTTGGCGGACAAGCAACGTTAAATACAAAAGTGAAAGCGCCAGCACAATCCGGCGGCGCTTTATCTTTAAATGTAGATAGTGCGATGAATGGTGTTTCGTTAGAAGCACTTGCTTATGCTTTAAGTAAATCTAAAAAACTGCAAAGTTCAGGAACCGTTTCTTTTAACTTTGATGTGGCTTCAAACGGCGCGAGTGCTTATACGCTTGTTAACGCATTAAATGGTAAGGCAATCCTTGATGGTAGGGACGTTGTTTTGAAAGGCTTTGATTTGAATAAAATGGCGCGAGGGCTTGCTGTTGAAGAAAAGCTTGCCGATTCAGTTAATAGTCTTGTGAGCGGCGCAACCAGTGGCGGTCAAACACAGTTTGATACGATTAAAGGTGATTATAAAATTGATAAAGGGGTCGTGAAAATCAATTCTATGGTCATGGAAAGTGATGTCTCACAAATTGATTCAACCGGTTATGTCAGTCTTCCAGAATGGAATATTAATACCGATCATAAAATTACGTTGAAAGAGATCACGGATTTGGAACCATTTAGTGTGAAGATAAAAGGGCCGCTTGATAATCCATCAAACACATTTGGTAAGAATATTTTAGAAGATTATTTAGGAGCAAAATTGAAACGTAAATTGGCGAAAGAATTACCGGATATTTTAGGTGGTGATGTGTCGGATACTCTTGAAGGTTTAGGGATATTGCCTAAAGCACAAAAGAAAATACCTAGACAGGAACCAACAAATGATAATATTCCGCCAGCGCAAAAACAGGAAGTTGCACCACAGAAGACGGCGCCAAAGAAAATTGAAAAACCTGAAGACGCATTAAAGGAATTATTGAATAGTGATAACCCTGAAGATGCTGTCGGCAATGTTTTAAGAGGGTTGTTTTAAGCTCTCCAAAACATAAAGCCGAATAGCGCTGGATAGGTTGACGCTCTCGCCACCGACACGGGCGTCATCAAGTTTTGTGACGAGCTTATTGATTGATGTGCCTTTCTCATCGGCAATCGCTTTAAAAGCATCCCAGAAGGGTTTTTCGATGGACACGCTGCTTGCGTGCCCAGCGATAGTTACCGAGCGTTTGACGATCGGGGCGTCAAGTATTTCTGAGAGTTCGCGTTCTTTAATCACGCGGCTTAATCATATCAAGTGGATTGATCCACTCGTCATATTGTTCTGCCGTTAAAAGGCCAAGATTAACGCCTTCTTCTTTTAACGTTGTACCGTTCGCGTAGGCGGTCTTGGCGATCTTTGCGGCGTTGTCGTACCCAATATGTGGGTTTAATGCCGTAACAAGCATCAGAGAGTTTTCCATGAGCGCTGTGATACGCTTTTCATCTGCCTCGATCCCAACAACACAGTTTTTGGTAAAGCTCACAGACGCATCCGCAATAAGTTGAATTGATTGTAGAACATTATAAATTATAACCGGTTTAAAGACGTTCAATTCAAAATGTCCTTGCGAGCCAGCAACGGTCACAGTGGTGTGATTACCCATGACTTGCGCGCAAACCATTGTCAGCGCTTCACACTGTGTCGGGTTTACTTTACCAGGCATGATTGATGAGCCGGGCTCGTTCGCAGGAAGGATGATCTCACCAATACCTGAACGTGGGCCAGAGCCAAGCAAGCGAATGTCATTGGCGATCTTCATCAGAGAGGCGGCAAGCACGTTCATTGCGCCAGAAATTTCAATCATTGCATCATGAGCGGCGAGGGCTTCGAATTTATTATCGGCGGTTTCAAAATCAAGGCCAGTAATCTCTGAGACAGTTTTCGCAAACTCAACGTCAAAACCAGCTTTACAGTTAATCCCAGTCCCTACGGCTGTTCCACCTTGGGCAAGCTGCATAAGGCGCGGCATGCAGGCTTCAATACGGGCGAGGCCATATTCGATTTGCTTGGCGTAGCCAGAGAACTCTTGACCTAATGTGAGCGGCGTTGCGTCCTGAAGGTGTGTACGGCCATTCTTGACGATTTTAGAGAATGCTTGCGCCTTGGTATCAAGCGCGCTGTGAAGCTCCTCTAACGCTGGCATAAGCGCGTGATGAACTTGTTCGGCTGCAGCAATATGCATGACCGTCGGGAAGGTATCATTCGATGATTGTCCCATATTTACATGATCGTTGGGGTGAATCGGCTCTTTACCGCCGCGTGTCCCCGTAAGAACTTCGTTCGCACGACCCGCAATCACTTCATTAGCGTTCATGTTACTTTGTGTACCAGAACCCGTTTGCCAAACGCTAAGCGGGAACTGATCTTTGAGCGTACCATCAATCACTTCATCGGCGGCATTGACGAGCGGCGTGCCGATTTTCGCATCCATAATGCCGAGCGCCATGTTTGACAGAGCGGCAGCCTTCTTTTGAATCCCTAATGCACGCACGAGGGCGGCCGGCATCTTTTCTGTACCAATATTAAAGTTCTGTAAGCTACGTTGTGTCTGTGCGCCATAATAGGTATCTAAAGGTACTTCAACTTCACCAAGTGAGTCTGTTTCGATACGTACTTCTTGTTCTTTAGCGGCGGTTTTAGTCATGTTTCCCTCTGGAATCTCTAAGTTATGATGGGGTTAGATTATAGATTGGCGTGCAGGAGTCTAGAGAGATTTTTGTTGACATAATGCTGAATGTTAGCTATTTCCATACTATGTTTAAAAATATTAAAAGATTAAAGTGCTTACCAGGCTTTTTGGGCGATATAGTCTATAAAACAAGGACTAAAATGGTTGTGACTGTTTTAGATGAAACAGTTGTAGTAAATGACTATATTCCAGCTATTCAAGATGAAATAAGAGAGTATAGGCAATCGAAAGCGATGGGTAATAATATGGGAAGCCATTTTAATCCATCAGCCAATCCAATTATATTGAAGAGTGAAGACCTTGGTGACTTATCAAATGCTGAGGTTACAGATGCGCTAGACCATAAATTAGTAAGCATTCTTGAAATGAGCGGTGATCAACCCATTTTAATTGTATGCGACAGTAAGAATTCTTTTGCTTATATTTCAGAACGTTTAGGCGTGGGCCGCAGAGAGCAAATAAGCCTAGCAGAAGATGTTGTGGCTACTACTAAATCTATAGGAGACGCGCATAAGGTTATTGATGAGATTAAAGGTGGGAAAGCAACGTTTATTAGTATCCCTCATCCGGATGCAGATAAAAAAATGTATGAGCATTTTGATTTAGTTTGCGATTTAATCTATAAAGCTAAAAAATTTCAGTGTGGTCGCTTAACGCTTGATCAACATCATTCTATTCCCCCAGAAATAGCTCTAAGAAACTTACGCCTTCCTTACGAAACCTGTTTTTTTGAATTTGAAATTGAAGTTCTGACACATGAGAACCCTCTTCTTCCTCAAAGGATGAAAGCGTATATGGTGGCAACAACACAGGATGTTAATGGCGTTGATACATATTCAGCATATCATTTTATACGAAAAAATAATGGGAAACTCTCTTTAGAGGACAGTTTTATGCACTGGCATTATGATGAGAGGGGGATTCCTGTTTTTGGCGTACAAAATATAACGGGAGTGTCATATTCGGAAGAAAATACACAGAGAAATGCTCAGGTCAACATGTCTCGCTTATGTTATTTGCTGCCTACTATCAATGCTTTAACAACGAAGATAGTCGCTCATGAACCTAAAGCAAAAAGATTGCAGTACGGTTCGGGGAAGAGAGCACCTCATTTTACTTATTATTCTTATACTGAGGCTAATGTAGAGAAGGGAACCATCGTCGACCTGGGGTATGATTATGATCGATTTACGCAAGGCGTGGATAGAAAATCTCCATTGGCTCATGAACGGATAGGGCATTGGAGGCAAATGGAATCGTCTTTTTTTACTCAAGCACGTGGAAAGACAATATGGATTGCCCCAACTTTAGTCGGGCAGGCTCAAGATGGGGCGAGGGGGCGAGGGCTAAAGTTGAAAAAGTAGTTTTAAAACTTCTTAATGAGCGTTACATGGCCCATTTTACGTCCCTTACGGCTTTCGGTTTTGCCGTATAGATGAATATGGGCATTATCTTGTTCCAGATACATAGGGATATCATTTACATCATCGCCAACAAGGTTAATCATTTCGGCTTTTGCAAAGGCGTCAGTTGATCCCAAAGGTAAGCCACAAACAGCGCGCACGTGGTTCTCAAACTGAGAGGCGTGGCACGCTTCTATTGTCCAATGACCGCTATTATGGGTGCGTGGCGCAATTTCATTAGCAATGAGTGATCCGTCTTTCATAACAAATAGCTCTAATGTGAGAACACCGACAAGCTCAATTTCTTCCGCCACTTTATACGCTAGTTTCGAAGCGCTACTTTGTATCTTTTCGCCTATGTTGGCAGGTGCTGTTGTTTTCCACAGGATGTGATTTTTATGCTCATTTATACCGATAGGGTATGTTTTTACCGTTCCTTTAATGTCGCGAGCCACAATTACGGAAATTTCATAGTCGAAATCCATGACGCCTTCGATAACAGCCTCATCTGTTTCTAAGCTGTTCCATGACTCCATAATATTACTGTTATCTCTATGAAATACTTGACCTTTTCCATCATAACCGAAACGCGTCGTCTTAATTATGCATTTTTGGGTCTGCCACTTTTCAAGTGTTACTTTAATGTCTTCGGGCTTATAGCAAGGCGCCCAAGGAGCTGTTTTAATGCCAATATCGTTCAAAAATTGCTTTTCTTTCAAGCGGTTCTGAGAAATTTCAAGTAATCTATGATCTGGGTATACAGGTTTAGATTTTTGAAGAAATTCTATGGTTTTAAGTGGGATATTCTCAAATTCATAAGTTATAACATCACATTGATCGCTAAGTTCTTGTAATGCTTGCTTATCTTCATAATCAGCGCAGATAAAATTCGTGCTTATAAGGCTAGCGGGGCAGCCTTTTTCAGGGCAAAGGATAATGGTGTTGATCCCTAAACGCGCCGCAGCGAGAGCTGACATACGTCCTAATTGCCCGCCGCCTAAGATTCCAAGTGTTTGTATTTTCATCTTCATAACAATAGGTTATGCCGTGCTCTTTATCGTTAAGCAAGGGGTATTTTTTGCAAGAAATCATGCAAAAACCATAGTTTTCTTATGGTAATTCGATGATGGCAGTTTGTTAATCTTTTGGTTCTTCGGCAACGGATGCTGTTTGCGCGGCGCGATAAGTTTCTAAACGCTCCATAAGAGAATCGTCAGTCGTTGCAAGTATTGATGCGGCTAAGAGACCAGCATTCGTCGCTCCGGCCTCTCCGATGGCGAGCGTGCCAACAGGAACGCCGCCTGGCATCTGTGCGATAGAAAGTAGGCTGTCCATACCTTTAAGCGCTTTACTCTTTACGGGAACGCCTAAAACGGGAAGCGGCGTCATAGCGGCAACCATGCCCGGTAAGTGGGCAGCACCACCAGCGCCAGCGATGATAACTTTTAATCCGCGGTCTTTTGCTGTTGTCGCATATTGTGTCATGCGCTCGGGTGTTCTGTGAGCTGAAACGATTTTGACTTCATGTGCTACATTAAGTTCGTGCAAAATGTTATGTGCTTTACTCATAGTTTCCCAATCTGATTGGGAGCCCATGATGATACCTACGATAGGGTCTTGATCCGAATGTGTCATGGTTCAGAGAATCCCTTATTTAATGTTAAAAAGCAAGAAGGAAATATATCGGAAGAGTCTTAAGCTATAATATCAGGAAGAAGATCGCTGCGTATACGTTGAATCAGATCCTTTAAATGTAACTTTTTCTTTTGCAAACGTTTGATTTGCAAGAAGTCTACAGGGGGGGTCTCTCTTAGACGGTCAATTACGTCATCAAGATCTTTATGCTCGCGTTCTAAATCTGCAAGCCGTTCTTCGAGGTCACTTATATCTTCCATTGAAATTTTAGAAACACACCTTAAGTTATTAGGATTGTTTATAATATCAGAAAAATACTATTTTTGGTACTAGAAAATAATGCTTATTTTGAATTCAAGTGACCCGTTTTTACTTTATCTTATTTAAAGTGTTCTGCTTGGTAGGAAATCCTTTGGCAAGAGCGCAGTAATGAGATAAAACTTATTTTCTATTTATTGGCCAGTTGGTCGTCTGTTTCGAAAATGTAAGGATTAAAATGTCTAAAAAAATAGGAATTCTAACAAGTGGTGGTGATTGCGCTGGCCTTAATGCGGTTATTCGCGCAGTTGTTCATAGCGCGGATCAAAAAGGATGGGAAGTTATCGGTATTTTGGACGGTACGGCAGGTCTTTTGAAAGAAGAGCCAGATGCGCGTAAGCTAACATCACGTGAGTTTGATGGAACGGTGATGCGTATGGGCGGTACGATCCTTGGGACAACAAATAAGGGGGATCCATTCCATTTTCCTATGCCAGATGGCACATTTAAAGATCGTACGGGTGAAATTATTGCCAATTATAAGAAGCTCGGTCTTGATGCTGTTGTTGGTATTGGTGGCGATGGATCGCATGCGATTTTGCGTAAATTGGCGCAGGTTGGCGGCGTGCCGATGGTCGGTATTCCAAAGACGATTGATAATGATATTGGTGAAACAGAAAATTCGGTAGGCTTTGATACGGCTGTTTCTGTTGCGACAGAGGCGCTTGATCGTTTGCAGCCGACTGCAGCTAGCCATGATCGCGTGATGATTTTGGAAGTGATGGGTCGTGATGCAGGGCATATCGCTTTGGCCACGGGGATTGCCGGCGGTGCGGATGTGATTTTAGTGCCAGAGATTGGTTACGATTTAGAAAAAATCGCTGAAAAAATTCAAAAAGTTAAAGCGGGTGGACGTAACTTTGCTCTTGTTGTTGTTTCTGAAGCCGTGAAAAAACCAGACGGAGAGCCTTTCTGGGTAACACATGCTGATGGTCAAAAACGTTATGGTGGTATTGGTAATTATTTAGGAGAACAGATTGCTAAAATCACAGGGTCGGAAGCGCGCGTTACGGTTTTAGGTCATGTTCAGCGTGGCGCGCAGCCGACTTATAATGATCGCTTGCTTGCCTCTGCATTTGGCGTGAAAGCTGTTCAGCTTATTGAGGAAGGTAAGTTTGATCGCATGGTGGCATGGAAAAACCGTGAAGTTGTTGATGTCTCCATAGAGGATGCTATCGCTGCTTATCAAGAGGTCGACCCGAATAGCACGCTGGTTAAAACCGCGCGTGGCCTTGGTATTTCACTTGGTGATTAAATTAGGAGGTTAGACTTATGCTTTATATTCAACAATCATTAGCAGAAGACGAGAAGCTCATTCATGTAGCTAAATTTCATTGGATGTATGATGTTTTGGCGGTAATTAACTTGATTTTCTTTATTGGTCTAGCGGTCGGTGTAATGGTTCTTGCTCTTATTGTCGAGCCTATGCTTTTTGGTGGGGATAAAGCACAGAATTTAGGCTTTTTCGAGCAGTTAAAGGGCTTGCACCCTGGTGTTCTAATCGTGTCTTGCTTTGTTTTTTTGATGGGGTTATTGAAGTTTGCTCAGTTAATGATTGTTAAGGCAACAACTGAAATAGCGGTTACAAATAACCGTCTTTCTTATAAGCGCGGTCTTGTGGCGCGTTATGTTGGTGAGATCAACGTTGATCGTATTGAGGGGGTCAATGTTCTTCAGGGTATTCTTGGTCGTATGTTCGGTTATGGACGCGTGATGGTTCGTGGAACAGGTGTGGGAGATATTCTCTTGCCGCCCATTGAGCAACCAATCCGTTTTCGTAAGGCCATTGAGGTTGCCCGTAAGAAAAATAAAGACGGTAGTGATGGAAGCTAGCGTAGAAGAAATTCAAATTTTTTCAATTCAATAATCAACTCTAAGGGGTAGGAAGTCTATGTCGACTAAATGGGATAAATCAAAATTAGTAAGCCGTTATGTAACGGAAGGACCAGAAAGTGCGCCGCACCGTGCGTATTACTATGCGATGGGCTTAACGGAAGAAGAGATTCATCAGCCTCTCGTTGGTGTGGCAACCTGTTGGAACGAGGCGGCGCCTTGTAATATTGCTTTATCGCGTCAGGCTCAGGCCGTCAAAAAAGGTGTGCAGATGGGCGAAGGCACGCCGCGCGAATTTACAACGATTACGGTGACAGATGGTATTGCTATGGGGCATGAAGGAATGCGTTCTTCATTGGTGTCTCGTGAGGTTATTGCTGACTCAGTTGAGCTTACCATGCGCGGCCATTGTTATGATGCCATCGTTGGTTTGGCGGGGTGTGATAAATCGCTGCCAGGGATGATGATGGTCATGCTTCGTCTTAATGTGCCGTCAGTTTTTTTGTATGGCGGCACAATCCTTCCTGGCAAGTTTCGCGGTAAAGATGTTGATATTGTTAATGTTTTTGAAGGCGTTGGTAAACATGCCACGGGTGAGTTTTCAGATGAGGATCTAAAGGAGCTAGAATGCGTCGCTTGCCCTTCTGCGGGCGCGTGTGGTGGGCAGTTTACAGCCAATACAATGGCTTGTGTGTCTGAAGCAATTGGTTTGGCTTTACCTAATAGTGCGGGAGCGCCAGCGCCCTATGAAAGCCGAGATGAGTATGCGGAAGCATCCGGTAAAGCGGTGATGGAGTTGATTAAAAACAACCTTCGTCCACGTGATATTGTGACCCGTAAAAGCTTCGAAAATGCGGCGGCTATTGTGGCGGCGACAGGAGGCTCAACCAACGCTGGACTTCACTTACCTGCGATGGCGCATGAGTGCGGTATTGACTTTGATTTGCATGATGTAGCGGAAGTATTTAAGCGCACACCATTGCTCGCTAATCTACGTCCGGGCGGCAAATATGTTGCCAAAGATCTCTATGATGTTGGCGGCGTTGGTGTTGTCCTTAAAGAGCTGCTTGATAACGGCTTTATCCATGGTGATTGTATGACGGTAACGGGTAAGACGTTGGCTGAAAATCTAGAAGGCGTTACGCTACCTGAAGATCAGGATGTTGTCTTTCCTGTGTCCAACCCTATTCACCCGACAGGTGGTGTTGTCGGCCTTAAAGGGAACTTGGCACCAAAGGGAGCCATTGTAAAAATTGCGGGTCTTGAGGAGCTTGTGTTTGAAGGGCCTGCTCGTGTGTTTGACGGTGAGAAAGCTGCTTTTGAGGCCGTTCAAAACCGTGAATATGAAGAAGGCGATGTTCTTGTTATCCGTTATGAGGGACCAAAAGGTGGTCCGGGGATGCGTGAAATGCTGTCAACTACGGCTGCTCTTTATGGTCAGGATACTGGCGGTAAAGTTGCGCTTATTACAGATGGTCGTTTTTCTGGTGGAACGCGTGGGTTTTGTATTGGTCACGTTTCTCCTGAAGCGCAAGATGGCGGGCCTATTGGTTTGATCGAAAATGGCGATATCATTCGCATTGATGCAGAAAGCGGTACAGTTGATGTGAAGCTATCTGATGACGAGCTTGCAGAGCGTAAGAAAAATTGGAAGCCACATGAGCATAATTACCAATCCGGTGCGATCTGGAAATATACGCAAACGGTTGGCTCAGCAGAGAAAGGTGCGGTAACGCATCCAGGCGCAAAGGCTGAGACACACACGTTCGTGGATTTAGATCTGTAGATAAAAAGGAGGCGCTAATTTTAACGCTCGCCGATTACTTTCATGGCCTCGTCGTAGTTTTCGATGAGGTCATCATAGTTTCTGGTGGAGGTTTTTTCTATAGGACTGTCTCCTGCTACGGCAGATAAACCTAGAAAATTATAGATTTTGACGAGTTCTTTGCCTGTATTATGCTCTAAATCGTTATAATTGACGGTTAAAACATGTTTTTTTATCGTTTTTGTCAGTATTTTAAGCCAAAAATCGAAAAAACGATGCTTTTTTGCTATTTTTTTAGTAAAAATAGGGTTTATCGTCACTTTTTCTTCTGTTTTTGGAGTTTTTTCTTCGTATTCTTCGGATAATTTGTGAAAACTGCCTGTTTTTTCTGCTATGGCATAGGAAAGCACACGATCTTTCAAGCTTCTCTTGAGGTAGATAACGGGAATTTTGTGCTTTTTGATATAAAGCAGAATTTCTAGATGCTTAATTAACGGCCAAGCCATGAGCTTAAAAGCCGAATGTTTATCATTATGGTAGCTGAGGGCATAATCTAGGTATTTCCATGTTGCCCATGGTCGAAAAGATTTTTCATCCATACGGTATCGGAAAAACTTATGCGGGTCGTGACGGCGCAATTCTTTGTATTTATCTGGTACATCATAGGGAAGAAAAAGCTCGCCATGAACGATGATATCGGGGTGGCTATCAAGTAATGTGCCAAGCCATGTAGATCCAGTGCGCGGAGTTGTGAGGATAATAAAGTTTTTCATGCGTTTTTTTGTAATCTTTCTGCCTGAAAGACTATAGTATATTCGAAATCCTTTAAACCTGTTTTGGTGGTAAATAGCTTTATGCGTCTTTGGTATGTAAGAATTGGTTTTGTTATGGTCTCGGTGTTATTGCTAGGGACAGCTATTCCTGCGGCGGATGTGTATGCGCAAGCGGCAGGAGCTGTGGCCAATGGCGTGCCAGAAGAGCTTAGCTTGGAAGTGGGAAGTGAGGCCGCTCCAGAAGGTGCTGTAGAGCAACCTGTTGAGATGAATGAGATTGCTAAAATTCTTGAAGAGGGGCGTTTTAATGATGTTTCTTTCAAGGATGTTGAGGCGTTAAAGACGTTCTACGAAGAACGAAAGTACAAGACGGCGTGGGTCAATAACTCTTTGTTTGCGCAATTAACGCCCTCTCAAAAACAGACAGAAGCTATAATAAAAGTGCTTGAGGAGGCATGGAAGCATGGTCTGAACCCATCGAGCTATAATATTGCGGCGATAAAGGAGTTATTAGGTAGTAATACGCTTCCTTTTTCAAAATCTAATGCACCTATTCTTGATGTTTTGATTAGCGATTCTCTTGTACGTTACGTGCAAGATATAACGGGTATGCGTGTTGCGGCTAAAGATCTTAGTTTGAGTTCTCGCTATTGGCGCGAGCCTATGGAGGGCGTTTCTATCTTGCGGCAGGTAAAAAGCGCGGGTGATGTAGTATCTGCTCTTGCAAGTTTTTCGCCACAAGGGGCGCTATATCGTGCAATGCAGTTAGAGCTTGAAAGGCTTTACCGTACGCCAGTTACAGCAGAAGAAACACTCGTTAAATTTAGCGGTATCTTACGTCCAGGAAGTTCTAAAGAAGGAGTCTTGGCTTTGCGTAAGCGTATGGGATTTGAGGCTGACAGTACTGTATCAGCTCATTTTGTTTATGATGATGCGCTGGCGCAAAGTGTTATGGCATTTCAGCGTGCGCACGGTTTAAAACCTGATGGTATTATTGGTAATCAAACATTGTCGGTGATGAACAAAACAAGAGACGATCGTATCAATCAGGTGTTGGTTAATATGGAGCGTCTTCGTTGGCTTGATCAGGAAAAACCTGACCGTTATGTGGTTGTAAATGTTCCTGCAGCAAGGTTATGGGCGATTGAAGAGGGTAAAATTGCTTTTGATATGAAGGTGATTGTTGGCCGTTATAAACGCCAGACGAATATCTTTAATACTGAAATAACAGGCGTTCGTTTTAATCCGACGTGGACGGTTCCCCCAACAATTAAAGAAGAAGATTTTTTGCCAGAGTTACAAAACGACCCAATGTACCTTGCTAATAGAGGGATTGAGGTGATGCATAGCGGTGGGACGGTCGATCCGACGATGGTTGATTGGACGGCAGTAAGTTACAACGACCTGCATGGTATTCAGATGGTTCAGCAGCCAGGGCGCAGTAATCCACTCGGTAGAGTTCGGGTATTGATGTCGAACCCTTATAATATTTATCTACATGATACGAATAAGCGTAGTTACTTTGATCGTTCTAATCGGGCGTTAAGTTCGGGCTGTGTTCGTATGGAAGATGCAGAAAAGCTCGCCTTCTTTGTTATGAAGAATAACGAGGGGTGGAGCGAAGATAAAATGAATAGAATTTTGGTGAGCGGTAAAAAAACGGATATTTTCGCCGATGTTACGGTGCCAGTTTATCTTCTTTATCAAACAATATGGTTTGGGGATAACGGTCAGCTTGTTTATGGCCATGATATTTATGATCGCGATATTGTTTTGCGCCGTGCCTTACATGATATTGATGGTGTTGGATATCCAGAGGTAATGAGTGTTTCAGCGCCCTCTATTCCTAAGGTGCCAAAGCGTATATATGCAGCCAAAAGGGTTGTTAAGGCACAGAAAAAAAAGGAAAAAATCCAATCAGAAAGCGCTCCAAATGCAGCGAAAAGAGGGAGTTTGGTCATTTCTGGCGGGAATAAATTTAAGTCTAAACGTAAGGATGGTATTGATTTGTTAACTTTTAACGAGTAGGCTTAGAGGATACGGGGATTATTTTCTTGATAAACCCTTTACTCAGAGTTCTTTTACGGATAGAAAATCCTACAAATCATAAAAAAATAAGTATATAAGAAGTGACCACAATATAGGTATGTCTATGATAGATAAAACAATTGATCGTCGTTCATTTTTAAGTATTGGTGCTGCTACATTGGGGGGAGTTATTATTCCTGCTGTGGCATCTCCTGCATTGGCCGTTCCTCTTCCGCAGAGAAAAGGCGGCACACGTCGTTTGGCCTTTCGTAATGCGCATACTGGTGAAAGCTTTAACGGTGTATATCGTGTTGGTGATAAATATCTTCCAGATGCTTTTGATCAGATCAATCACGTTTTGCGCGATCACCGCAGCAATACGCAATACCCAATGGATCCGCGTGTTCTTGATATTATTTTTCAAGTAAGGCAGTTGACGGGGCGTAATGAGCCTTTAGAAGTTCTTTCTGGTTACCGTTCGCCAAAGACAAATAGAAAACTTCGTAAAGCGTCGAGTGGCGTTGCAAAGAAGTCTCTTCACATGAAGGGGCAGGCGATTGACTTCCATATGGAGGGTTATTCAACGGCACGCCTTCGTGATTTAGCTAAATCTTTACGTGCTGGTGGTGTGGGTTATTATTCGCGCAGCGACTTTGTTCATGTTGATTCTGGTGATGTTCGTAGCTGGGGAAGTTAAGCGCTTTATTATTTAAAAGAATTTATCTAAGATGCCTTCAAGTTTTTGAGGGCATTTTTTATGATCTATATTGCGCTTGGCGCTAATCTTCCTAGCCAATTTGGTGCGCCTGCGCAGACGTTATCGCGCGCGGTTGAGGTTTTGGTGGCGCGTGGTGTTAAGGTAATTCAGCGTTCTTCTGTCTGGCTTACGGCGCCTGTTCCTTTTGATCCAGATGTTCCTGATTATCACAACGCGGTTATTGCCGTGGAAACGGATTTATCCGCGGATGATTTGCTGGGATTGATGCTTGATATTGAGGCTGAGTTTGGTCGTGTGCGGAGTTATAAAAACGCGCCAAGGCTTCTGGATTTAGATTTAATAGCTTACCACGATGAGGTTATGAAAGATGGTGAGCGCCTTATTGTTCCGCATCCTAGAATGCATGAAAGATCATTTGTTATCAGCCCATTACAGGAGTTATCTGGTAAATGGACTCATCCAATTTTAGGTCAAAATATATCAGTATTGATCCAAAAGTTGCCAGTAAATCAAGAAGCTAAAATCTTGGAAGGGGTATCTCTATGATTGATTTCTGCTCGTTAATTTCTAGGCGCCCTTTATTGATGGGCGTGGTGAATGTGACGCCCGATAGTTTTTCAGATGGTGGAGAGTTTCTCGATTCTGAAGCTGCAATTTCACACGCTTTAAAGTTGATGGAAGAGGGAGTAGATATTCTCGATATTGGTGGAGAATCAACGCGTCCGGGAGCGGAAGCTGTGACGATAGAGGAAGAACAGCGCCGTGTTTTGCCTGTTATTGAAGGTATTCGCGTCTCGGGTTGTAAAACACCAATTTCCATTGATACGCGCCATTCTGACACGATGCGTAAAGCGCTTCAATATGGTGCAGATATTGTTAATGATATTAGTGCTTTAGTGCATGATAATGAGTCTTTGCATGTGGTTTCTAAGGCGCAAATACCTGTCATATTGATGCATATGCAGGGCTCTCCTGAAACCATGCAAAATAGTCCTGAATATGATGACGTGGTTGAGGCGGTTTATGCTTTTTTAGAAGAGCGTATTGAGCGTTGTACACAGGCTGGAATTGATCAAAAGAAGATCATTGTTGATCCAGGTATCGGTTTTGGTAAAACTTTAGAAGATAATCTTAAGCTTTTAAAAAATATTGATAAATTTCATAAATTAAAATGTCCAGTTCTGTTGGGTGCGTCACGAAAGAGCTTCATTGAAAAAATTTGCCCACATACTTATCCACAGGATCGATTGCCCGGTTCTATTGCGGCGATGCTCTCAGCTTATCAAAAAGGTGTGCAGATTTTCCGTGTGCATGATGTAGCGGAGTCTCGTCAGGCGCTCGGTGTTTTTTCTGCTATCGAGCGTGCGTAGGAACGAAGAGGCTCTTTGATGCTTGATGGGAAAATTGAGCATCCCAGTTTACACTTGTACTTTCTGAAACAGAAACAATTAAGTCATTACCTGAGGAAACATAATCAAGAAGTCTTGTGTGTCTGCGTATAGTATTAGATTCAGGCCAGACGACGCTTAGCTCGGCAAGGGCGAATGTTTTAGCCGCACCGAGTGCAATTTCATTAAAGATAGGGGTTATATAGCCTTTTAAGGGGTTGTTTTCTTGCTTCCCTTCGATTGCTTGAATTTGTAATCTTTTAGGATGTTTTTCTGGTAGGCTATACAAGCAAAGGCCGGCAAGAGTTTCTCCTGCATAAGCGGCGATGACAAACTTATTGGTTATGTTTTGTAATCTATCCAGATAAGTTCCCCAGTGAAACCCGTCCCTATTAGCAGCCCATTGTTTTGAGAAATCTTGTCGAATTTCTTCATCTGGTGTAAGGGCTAATCGAAGTACCAAGTCTGGTGTTTCTAAGAGATCACGAAGCTCTTCGCTTGTTTTTTCTACCAGCGCGAGAAGCTTTTTTGCATCAATATATGGAAGTTCTTCAGGCATTGCCGTTTACATAATGAGAAAAATATTTTTTGTCAACATGTTAAGTGCGTCAATTATTTAAACTATTTGAACTTTTCCGACCTGTTTTTTTAAGAACGCAACAATTGAGTATCCGGCGAGTTGCGAACTTTTTGGATTACTCGGATCGGGGAGGTTTAAAACCTCTGATGTAATGGTGCTTGTGCCGCCTTTAACGGTAATTTTATGTACGTTACCTTTGATGTCAGGATCGGCCCATACCTCAACGCTTGTGTTTTCTGCTCCAATCCCTGCTAGGCTTAGGGTTGCGGCGACATTGACATTGGCAGGGAAGGCCTTTGCGGCATCAAAGGCGTTTCCTTTGAAGATCAATTTCGGTTCAGTTAAGCCCTCTAAATCAATGTTGTTTTCGGTGATATAGGGCGCGCCAGCTAATCCCTTGGGTGGCTTGGTTGTGGCGATGGTTGCGCTGTCTATATTTGTACAATTTAGCGCGGCAACGGCGTCTAAGCCAGATAGAGCGCCAGAAGGGATAAGAACACGACCATTTGATTTTTGTGCTTTTTCGTAAAGATCGGGATAGAGGAGCATTGCGCAGGCACTAATCATAATAAGGGTTTTACCTTTGTCGAGAACGACATCGGCGAGTTCTGGAACGATCTTTGGCGGCAGGCATTCAACAACCCAATCGCATTTTTCGGCGAGGTCATCAAAGCTCATATTCGGTGCATGGACATTTGGGTTGGTAATGTCGGAAATTCCAATAAAATCAAATCCTTCTATGCCTTTTTGAAGGGCATCTATAACGATTGACCCGAGCGCGCCACAGCCTGCGACACCTATTTTGATGCTGTTTGTCATGTGAGATCTTTCAGTTTTTCTAACGTTTTATCCGTGATGTTAAGGCCGCCATTTTTAAGAGCGGCTTGTAATTTCGACAGTGATCTATCGCCCGGAAGGCTAACATGATCGTGATTAGGTGCTGGTGCGCTTTCACGCATTTGTGTCAAAACGGTTTTCGCACGCGTTACAAAATCTGGGCTCATCTTGGTTGGATCAATGGCAATGATAAATAAGCCGTCCTTGCCGTAGGTCTCATTATGAAGGACTTCACCGCCAACCATCATGCCGATCATTTCAACGAAAAGGCCGAGCGCAAAGCCGCGATAATCGGCGAGAGGTAAGATTGCACCGTCACTTGCAGCATCTTTTGGATTGGTTGATGGATTGCCCTCTTTATCAATGATGCATCCTTCTGGAACGCTTTCGCCCTTATCCATGCCCGCGAGGATCTTGCCAAAGGCAATGGCAGAGGTCGCAAAATCAGCAATAAAGTGATTGCCGTCAATGCTTGGAACGCAAAGACCAATAGGGTTGGTGCCGAGAAGGCGCTCGATTCCATTAGGCGCAGCGACCATGCATTCAGAGCTACAGCTCATCAGGCCAATAAGTCCTTCATCCGCAAGGCGGCGCATGTAATAAGCCATGCTGCCTGTATTGCCGTAGTAATTATTCATCGCAACGAGTGAGAGGCCGTGTTCTTTGGCGCGCATAATGGATTCTTCTGTAACCATTTTACCGACAACGGGGCCCAGATTCATGTTCCCGTTTATAACAGCCATGTTGCCATTATCGTGAGTGATTTTTGGCTTTTCACTTGGTGCGCCCATAGCGTTAATCGCGCCGATTATTTGGATAACACGCACCATGCCGTGCGATGTTTTACCTGATAGTTCGTTCTCAAGATAATGATTCGTCACGATATGCGCGTGTTCTTCTGTAATGCCTGTTTTTAACAAGGCTTTTACGCATAACTCTCTTAAATCGTCGATTTTAATGTGTTCTTGTGTTTTTGGCATGTCTATACTCTTTTACATGGAAAGATGGACAGATCAAGGTATCGTTTTATCGGCGCGCTCTCATGGGGAGGGCGGGGCGGTTGTTGCGCTTTTGACGGAGAATAATGGCCGTCATGCGGGTTATGTTCATGGTGCGCAGTCTAAGAGTAAACGGGCTATGATTGAGCCAGGATCACAAGTAAAAGCGGAATGGAGCGCGCGCACGGTTGATAGTCTGGGTACATTGCATCTAGAGCCAGAAGGCGGCCTGCCTGCTGGCGTGCTTGATGATTCTTTAAAACTCGGCGCGATGTTATCGGCGTGTAGTATTTGCGATGCGGCTCTGCCAGAGCGCGAAGGGCATGCGGGGCTTTATCACGGTCTTATTCAGCTTATGGATTCGTTAGAAGGGGATTACTGGGCGGTATCTTATGTGATGTGGGAAATTGCGCTTTTAAAAGAGCTAGGCTTTCGGCTTGAACTTGATAAATGTGCAGCCAAGGGCGATCCAGATACATTGACGCATGTGAGCCCCAAATCTGGACGAGCGGTGAGTGAAGTGGAGGCTGAACCTTATAAGGACAAGTTACTTGTGTTGCCTTTGTTTTTAAGACCCTCACCTTCCCACTGTCGTGGGCCCCTTCCTCTCCCTGAGGGAGAGGGTGCCGAGCAATGTGGGGCGGGTGAGGGGGAGCGTGGTGATATGTACGATGTTTCTTTGGGCTTAAAGATGACAGGGCATTTTTTAGAGCATTGGGTGTTTGCCCATCACACAAAAGGTGTGCCCGAGGCGCGGTTAATGTTTCAAGATCGATTTGAAAATGTGATGTTCAAAGCAGTAGAAAAAAGAGGATAAAGAAATGACAAAGCAGCTTCCCGATAAAGTGCCAACCTTGCGTGTGGTGCCATTACCTGCGGACACGAATGCTTACGGTGATATTTTTGGAGGCTGGTTGCTCTCGCAAATGGATTTGGCGGGAGCTTCCGAGGCAACAACTTTGGCCAAATGTCGCGTGGTCACCGTTGGGGTTGATAGTATGAACTTTCATCAGCCAGTCTTTGTCGGCGATGAGGTGAGCTTTTACACTGAAATTGTGCGCACGGGGCGTACCTCTATCGCTGTGCATGTACAATCATGGGCGCGTGGACGCACCGAAGAGGTTGATAAATCACGTATGGTGACAGAGGGTGTCTTTACCTTTGTTGCGATTGATGAAGATCGCAAGCCTATAGAGGTTAAGAACGGGTAATCGTCGGAAGATTCCCATGCTTTAACATTCCGCCAATAAAAACATGTGCTTGCACATGTTCGGGAAGAGTGGGAAGCGCTGGCATTGTTTGAACGGCTTTACCCCATAGGCCTAAAAGAGTTGCTCTATAATTTTTATCTGAATGAATTTTAAAGCCGGTATTTTCTAACACTGTTAGGCTCTTGATGAATTGAACGGGATCTTTGTTGGGGCTGTGTAGGAAGGCTGTTACCATGGTGACGCTTGCTTGCTTTTCAAATAGGGCGGATAAGCGGTCAACAATGTTATCTATTTTTACTTTTCGCCGCCCTGATGCTTTTCCGCGTTTGGGAGGATTGTCTGCTAAAGCTTGTGCTGTCATTTCGTCCATTGACGTGCCGTCAGGTTGTCTTAAATCATTTGCCATATATTATTTGTAATGTTTTTTTGGGATATGTCGATAATAAAATGAATAAAACCCTTGGCTTTAGGGGGATAGACGCGTTAGAAACTCTGCATGGCTAAAAAAGATGCACCCGTACTAGAACCACAAATCATTGACCAGCAGATGGGGGAGATCCTATCGACGCGCTATTTATCCTATGCGCTGTCCACGATTATGGATCGTGCGCTGCCGGACGTTCGTGATGGGATGAAGCCTGTTCACCGTCGCTTGCTTTATGCGATGTATCAACTTCACCTGAAACCTGAAAACGCGCCCAAAAAATCGGCGCGTGTGGTCGGTGACGTGATCGGTAAATATCACCCGCATGGTGATAGTTCCGTTTATGATGCGATGGTGCGTTTGGCGCAGGACTTTAATGTGCGCTATCCGCTTGTCGATGGACAAGGGAACTTTGGTAATATTGATGGTGATAACGCGGCCGCCATGCGTTACACGGAAGCAAAATTAACGGCTGTTGCGCAGATGATGCTCGAAGGGATTGAGCAAAACGCGGTTGATTTCCGTCCTACTTATGATGGGTCAGAAAATGAGCCAGTTGTTCTGCCGGGTGGTTTTCCAAATTTACTTGCCAATGGCGCGAGCGGTATTGCCGTGGGTATGGCGACAAATATTCCACCATTTAATGTGTCAGAAATTTGTGACGCAGCGCTGGCTTTACTTGAGGATGATGTCAGCCCTAAGAAATTAGCGTCCTTTATGAAAGGTCCAGACTTTCCAACAGGCGGTATCTTAATTGAGCCAAAAGAAAATATCGTTAAGGCCTATGAAGAAGGTAAGGGCGCATTCCGCGTTCGGGCACGCTGGGAAAAAGAAGAGCTGAAGCGCGGCCAGTACCAAATCATTATTACTGAAATTCCTTATCAGGTGCAGAAATCACGCCTGATTGAAAAAATCGCTGACCTTGTTATGTCGAAGAAGCTACCTCTTCTAGATGATATTCGTGATGAAAGCGCCGAAGATATTCGTATTGTTCTTGTGCCACGTTCTGGCAATGTAGAGGCAGAACTCTTGATGGAAGCGCTGTTTCGTGCAACGGATTTAGAAACACGCTTTAACATGAATTTGAATGTTCTTGGCTATACGGAAAGCGGCGCGCTTGTACCACAAGTAATGGGAATTAAGCAGGTTATTCAGGCATGGCTTAATCATCAGCAAGAGGTCTTGGTACGTAAATCTCAGCACAGATTAGAAAAAGTATTAAACCGTATTGAAGTGTTGCAGGGCTTTCTTATCGTTTATCTAAATGTTGATAAAGTCATCAAGATTATTCGCACGAAAGATAAACCTAAAGAAGAGCTGATGAAGGCCTTTGACTTGAGCGAGGTTCAGGCTGACGCTGTTCTAAATATGCGCTTGCGCGCGTTGAACAAATTGCAGGAAATTGAGCTTCGATCCGAGCATGATGAACTTGATAAAGAGCGTGATGCGTTAGAGAAATTGATTAAGTCAGAAGCGCGTCAATGGACTGTGATTAAAAAGCAAATCAATCATGTTCAGGAAGTTTTTGGCTCGAAAACCGAACTTGGAAAGCGCCGTACACAAATTGGTAAGGCGCCTGCGCCAGTTGATATCGATAGCCTTGAAGAGGCGATGATTGAAAAAGAGCCGATTACTATTATTTGTTCTTCTAAGGGCTGGGTTAAAGCTATGAAGGGGCATGATATTGACCCGAAGGGGATTAAATATAAAGACGGAGATCGGGCGAAGTTCGTTATGGAGGCCATGACGACCGATAAGATTATTGTCTTTGGCTCGAACGGGCGTTTCTATACCGTTTCTGCCGATAAACTTCCACCAGGGCGCGGTTTTGGAGAACCGCTCCGAATTATCGTCGATCTGCCTAATGACGCTGATATTGTGGATATGATGGTGTATGAAATTGAGCATAAGCTATTAGTTGCTGCAGATGACGGACGTGGTTTCATTGTGAAAATGGAAGATGTTTTGGCGCAAACCAAAAACGGGAAACAAATTTTAAATGTTTCAGGTAAGGTTGAAGCGAAACTTTGTAAGCCAATAGGCGCTGGTCATGATCATGTTGCGGTGATTGGTAAAAACCGTAAAATGATTGTATTCTCGCTCGAAGAAATCCCAGAAATGGCTAAAGGCCGTGGTGTGATTTTACAACGCTATAAAGATGGCGGTTTGGCTGACTTTAAAACCTTTTCATGGGATGATGGTTTGTCTTATCGCTATGGTACGGGCGAAACGCTTGTTGGTGATCTTAATCCATGGGTTGGTAATCGCGCGCAAGCTGGACGCTTGCCCCCCAATGGCTTCCCGAAGAGTAATAAGTTTAGTTAGTTAAAGGTTTAAACCTTCGGCTTTGAGCATTGCGTGAAAGTTGGGACCAGAAGTATGTATTTTAGGATCAAAATCTACCCATTCACCATCAACAATTGTTTCAAGGCCACGAAAGTTGGCTTTGTATAACATTGATTGGCTTGGGTTAATTTGTCCTATGTAGATGTGGTCAATTTTTTGTGTTTTGGTCCATTCTATAGTGTTTAACCAAGCAAGTGTTCCTAAGCTAAGTTTTTTATTGCTTGGGTCAAAAGCTATATATTCTAATGATGCTTCATTATCTAATCGGTCAATTCGAGCAAACCCTTTTAAACTTTTTTCAGTCCCTATAATTAATAAATCCGTGTTAGTGGATAGGTTAGCATAAAAATCGTCAGCGCTATCTGTTACCATTTCTGATTGGGGGTGTCGTGTTTGGACATATTTTTTATATAGAGGATAAAGTTGGGGAAATGGCATAGCTCTTTCCCATTGGTAAATTAAGCCTGCCTTACTTGCCCTCTTTAGTATTCTTTCATGTCCATCGCTATATTTGAATTTAGATGTGTTTATACGAAGAGGCAAACAGGCGTTACAGTCATTACATATCGTGGCACATACGGAAAAAGATTGGGCAAGAAATCCTTGTTGCAGTTTTTCGAATTTGAATTTGCGGTACTCATCTGGATAGGTTGATGCTTCACTTATAGGACCATAGAAGGCATAAACCATCCTTGATTGCTTATCTGGTAAGTAACCGCACTTGGTCTCTGGTAATGGTATGATTTCCGCCATCGCAAGAAAATGACATAAATATTACGGAAAATCAATGTTTTTGATCATATTTTAAGGAAATCAATGCCTTAAGGGAAGCTAATTTCACCTTCGGTGCGTTCATAGAGTTTTTTCTCTACTTCTTCTTCCTTAAGGCGTTTTACTGCGCGAGTGCTCATATTTGTGCCTTCTTTAACGGTGAGAAACTCGTGAAGCAAGATAATGCTGATGCGGCGGTTACGGCCATCACGGGGATTGTCAGGAAAGAGGTGATCCGTATCAGCTTTTCCGACGACGTTATTGACGCGTGTTGATGGGATACCGTTTTTCTGTAAGAAACGACGTGATGAGTTTGCACGATCTGCAGATAGCTCCCAGTTGGTGTAGCGCGCTCCCGGACCGTAAGGAACGCTGTCGGTATGACCACGTACGGAGAGTTCGTTGGGAAGTTTTAAGACAACGCTAGAGACTTTGCGCAAAATCTTTTTGGTGTGTTCTTGAAGAACCGCGCTCCCGCTGGTGAAAAGGGGTTTATCTTCTTGGTCAATAATCTGAATACGAAGGCCTTCGGGTGTCATATCAACCTGCATGCTTTCTGATAATTCTTTCATATCAGCCGACTGCATGGCTTGTTCTAAAGATTCTTTTGCCTGACTAAAGACGCGCTCTTCCCATTGGCGAATTTGTTCAAGTAATTCTTCATTGGTTAGTTTTTTACCAGATTCTCCTATGTCCTGTTTGTCTGGTTTAGGGGGAAGCGATCCTGGACGAAGCGCTGGCGTTTCAGCTTCTTTCTTTGGAATAATTTCCTGCTTTTCAGAAATCATCGCGCCCTCTGTTACCATCGTTGTTCCGCCAAGCATACCGCCAGATCCAGTGCTGTCTGAAGAGATCATAGGGGATGGTTGAAAATAATCTGCTATACCGTCTAACTGTTCTTGTGTTGAAACGTTCAATAGCCAGAGCAGCAGAAAGAAGGCCATCATGGCTGTAACGAAATCGGCATAGGCCACTTTCCACGCACCACCGTGGTGACCGCCATCGACTTTTTTAACTTTTTTAACGATGATATTGTTGAGTTCGTCGTTCGCCATGGGTGTTACCTTCGTTCGCTCTTCCGTTATGCCGTTGGGCTTGGAAGTTCATTGAGGTGATCTTCAAGCTCAAGGAAGTTTGGCTGCACATCATGAGGTAAGAACTTACGAGAGAACTCAACGGCAACTTGTGGCGCGGCGCCATTGAGGAAGGCAATGATACCAACCTTTATCGCTTTATAATACATGACTTCAGAGTCTGCACGACCTGTCATGGCACCAGCAATAGGAGCAACAAATGTGTAGCCAAGCCATACTCCAAGGAATGTTCCCACAAGCGCGCCACCAATCATTTTACCAAGAATTTCAGGTGGTTCATTGATGGATGACATTGTTTTAATAACCCCAAGCACAGCAGCCACAATACCAAGGGCCGGAATACCATCAGCCATAGTCTGTAGCGCATGTCCCGGATGATGTTCGTGGTGAGAAATTGTTTCGATCTCTTCGTCCATTAAGGCTTCGATTTCAAAAGGGTTTTCGTTTCCTAGAGAGATAATACGCAGGTAATCACAAAGGAAGGTTACTGCGTGATGGTTTTTGTGAAATGAGGGGAATTGCTGAAATAGCGTGCTGCTTTCAGGTTGCTCAATATGTGTTTCAAGAGCCAGCCAGCCTTTTGTTCGTGCAAGCTTAAATAATGTGTAAAGCATTGCGAGTAAGTCCATATAATCTTGTTTATTGTGCGCCGATGGTTGTGTAACTGATTTAAAATACTGCATCGTCGTTTTTATTGTTGTTGGTGAATTGGCGACGACAAATGCGGAAGCAGCACAACCCATAATGATAAGGAACTCCCCAGGCGCAGCTTTGGCCATTAAGCTCATAAGCTTCGAGAATTTAGGGACATCAAATCCCATAGCGATCAAAAGACCACCAAAAGTAGAGAATAAAACCATTATGAGGCCGAGAATTTTCATGAGATGCGAGGAACCTTTCTAGGGTAGGGTGGCTAATCAAACAAAGAATACGCAGAATCACGGACAAAAGTGATCCTTCTTTATCGCCTTTTTTTGTTCATATTTCAAGAAAAGCGCGCATTACATACAAGAAAATTTATATATGATCTTAAACGTTTTTGATCCAGCGTGCTGCTTCGATCGCTGAATAGCTGAGAACCATATCTGCGCCAGCACGTTTAAAGGCCATGAGGCTTTCTAACATGACTTCTTGAAAATTGATGGCGCCAGCCTGATCTGCAAATTTCATCATCGCGTATTCACCACTAACTTGATAGGCGGCCAAAGGAAGATCTGTATTCTGACTGAGTTCTTTAAGCACGTCTAAATAAGGCATGCCAGGTTTGACCATGAGCATATCTGCACCTTCTTGTTCATCCATAAGCGCATCACGAATGGCTTCACGGCCGTTGGCGGGATCCATTTGGTATGTTTTGCGGTGTGTTGGAACATGTTCGTTATGTCCTAATGAACAGCCTGCAGCATCACGGAAAGGGCCATAGAAGGTTGAGGCAAATTTTGCGGCATAAGCCATGATGGGTACATGACTATAACCTGTAACATCTAGAGCGTGGCGAATGGCGGAAACTTGTCCGTCCATCATGCCTGATGGAGCAACGATATCTGCACCGGCTTCGGCGGCAACGACGGCCTGCATAGCAATGTTTTCAATAGTTTTATCATTATCAACATCGCCTTTATCGTTGATTGGGCCGCAGTGTCCATGATCTGTATATTCACAAAAACATAAATCTGCAATAACGGCTGTATCTGGAGAGGCTTGCTTTGCCCGATCAATCATGCGTGCCAAAAGACCGCTTGGATCCATTGAATCTGACCCTGTGTGATCTTTATGGTGAGAAACGCCAAAAACCATAACACCGCGCACACCTGCATCGGATGCTTCTTTAACAATAGCGCCAACAGATTGTTCTGTCTCACGATAGACGCCTGGCATGCTTGAGATCGCTTGACGCTCGCTCGCGTTTTCTTCGATGAACATCGGAAGGATTAAATCATTTGCAGAGAGCGTATTTTCGCGCACCATATCGCGAATAGCACTAGTTTGGCGCAAGCGGCGCATTCTGACATGGGGAAAAGCATTCTCGGTCAGCCTTTTATGCTTCATGAGTTCAGCATGAGATTTAGGCTCTGCCAAGCTCTTGGCTAGAGTTTCTGGGAGAATGGTGCTTATATCTGTTTTTTTAGTCATAATAATATCTAAAATTTTATAGTGTTTTTATCAACTTTTAAAAAGCTTTTAATCCATTCTAGGTATGCTATTTTATGAGGGTTGTAAATCCTTACATATTTTTAATGTATCACTACAGTTTATAAATCATTTTTGGAGATAAAGCCGTGAACACACCTTATTATGAAGCTATTCAATTGATGGAGCGCTTGCACCGTTATTTTTTGGATGTTGTGAAGATGGAGATGGATCGTAGAGGTGTGCAGGATGTGAACAACGTTCAGGCGATGATCCTTTATAATATTGGTCATGATGAAATGACTGTCGGCGAGTTAACGCTTCGTGGTTATTACCTTGGCTCTAATGTTTCATATAATGTGAAGAAAATGGTTGAGAATGGCTATCTTGAGCAAGAGCGCTCTGTTCACGATAAACGCTCTATTCGTGTTAAATTGTCGGATAAAGGGAAAGAGCTTTATCAGATATTAAGTGAGATGTTTTCGCGCCATGAAGACCAGATCAAAGTAACAGATTTGACTGATGAGCGCCTTGCGGAGGTCGCAAAGACCATGCAGATGCTTGAGCGTTTTTGGAACTCTCAATCACAATTCACTGGCTTGGCGAGTTTAGAAGAGTAATTACGAGGCAAGTGCTGATATTGGCGCGGATCTCCTAGCATTCATTCTGTCAAGATGCCCTTTTGCATTAGGGGTATAATCTTTAATTTGCGTATAATTTTCTATGACGCTAGCTAAGGAGAAGGCGGGATCTCTTTCATGTATGCGAATAGCATAAGCAAGCACTGCATCAGCTATGACAGGTCCAACGCAACGTCCAGCAAACACATTTTCAGAACTTTCTTGGTCGTTTATGGATACTTTAGAAACAAATCCTGTTTCAGATACAACGAGGATAGGTATTCCTTTCTGTTGCATTGCATCAACTGTGGTGGCCAATGCTCCTTTCAGGTTTGCGTGCCCATCATCGCATGAACAAACTGTTAGAATGCATCCATCGAGATTTTCGGCCAAAGCATTCATTGTTCTAAATTCAGATTGCAGGCCAGGGGATTGCATAAACCCACGAATTTGAATGGGGGCACCGTTTCCGCCCACATGAGAGAATGGGGCGTCCCGCTCAAGGTTTAAGTAGTCTTTTTTCAAGAGATTGTAATTTACCGATGCTCGTCCTTCTGGATCGAAATAAGCAAGAAAGCGGCCATTTGTTGAGTGAAAAGTGTAGCTATATGGGTCATCAGAGTTTAGGCCTAAATCATAGGCGTTAAATAGATAGCCATCTTCTGATATAACGCCAACATTGATAGGCATTCCTCTGCTAGGTTGGGCTATATTGTCTCTTCCTGTTGGATTAAAAGCGCTCTCATAAACCATAAGCGCATCGGCAATACGCGTGAGCATTTCGTCATTTCTTAGTTTCGCTCTCAAATTTGTAATTGTAGGATCATAAGGAACAATTAATGAACCACTTAAAACACCTTCAAAGCCGACATGAAAAGAGCCTGCAACATATGGAATTGTCTCAGGTGGCATTAATACAACATTGATTCCGCCTCGTATTCTGTCTCCATGCTCTCTAATATGAAGGCCAAGGGCGCTTGCTCTATCCAAAGTACCTTTTGAATAATCTTGCTCTAAAAACGAAACTTTTGGGGCAACGGCAATATTGCAAACATCAGCTAGTCTTTTTTTATGGTAATCAAACTCTGAAACGGTGTTCATTCTCTCAGGATGTAACTGGCGTAGGCAAGCATCAAGTTTTGCAGCATGATCTTGCACCAAGCTTGTATCAGCATTTGATGGTAAATAAGCAAATAATTTAACGCGCATTTTATTCTCCCAATATAAGGGATTTAGTAGCAATTACGTTAAGTTATGTCAACAATATTATGTAATTCTATTCAAACGCTGCAATTCCTGTCTGTGCGCGCCCAAGGATTAGGGCATGAATATCATGCGTCCCCTCATAGGTGTTTACAGCTTCAAGGTTGATCATGTGACGGATCACATGATATTCATCTGATATCCCATTACCGCCAAGCATGTCACGGGATTGTCGTGCAATATCAAGAGCTTTCCCGCAGTTATTACGTTTTAACATTGAGATGGCTTCGGACGGTGCGCGCCCTTCATCTTTGAGTTGACCAAGTCGGTGCGCCGCCGTTAAGCCCAGTGTAATTTCTGTCTGCATGTCGGCGAGTTTCTTTTGGATAAGTTGATGTCCTGCAAGTGGTTTGCCGTAGACTTCGCGCTCCATGACATAGTCACGTGCTTGGTGCCAGCAGCTTTCCGCTGCACCCATCGCACCCCAAGCGATCCCAAAACGCGCTGAGTTGAGACACATAAACGGTGCTTTCAGGCTGTTAGCCTTCGGGAGCTTGTTTTCTTCTGGTACGAAAATTTCATCCATCATGATGCCACCAGTTATAGAGGCACGGAGTGAGAATTTCCCTTCAATTTTAGGAGCGCTTAAGCCTTCCATATCTTTATCAAGGATAAAGCCGGCAATCTTACCATCATCATCTTTTGCCCAAACGACAAAAACATCAGCGATAGGTGAGTTTGTTATCCATTGTTTTGCGCCAGAGAGGGAGTATCCACCTTTGACGGTTTTTGCGCGCGTGATCATAGCCGATGGATCTGACCCGCCATCGGGTTCAGTGAGGCCAAAGCAGCCTATTAAATCACCGCTGGCTAAGCCTGGTAGGTATTTCTCTTTTTGCGTGTCTGAGCCGAAAGTATAAATCGGATACATGACGAGCGATGATTGAACGGATAGGGCGGAGCGGTATCCAGAATCAACGCGTTCCATCTCTCGGGCAATAAGTCCGTATGCCGTATAAGATACGCCAGAGCAGTTATATCCTTCGATTGTCGCGCCTAATAATCCTAGTGCCCCCATCTTTTTCATGATGCTAGCATCGAATTTCTCGTGCCTGTTGGCTTCAATGATGCCGGGCATGAGTTCGCCTTGGGCAAAGCTTCTCGCGCTATCCATGATCATGCGTTCTTCATCACTGAGAAGTTCGTTTAGAAGGAGGGGGTCTTGCCAGTCAAAATCTGGTCTTTTCATGTCATCACTCATGGTTATAGTATACACGCATTATGAATCAGCCCCTAGCAAATCGTGAAGTGATACTTGAATTTTTTCCTGTTGGACAATTTATTAAAGTTTCAGCTATGGATGTAAAAACCTTGATCGAGGTATCGATTCAGGGGCCTTCAAGCACACCAGAGGCAATTTTAAAACGCAATGCGCTCAAGCGCCTTGAATATGTCCTCAAGAAAAAAGACATTATTGATTGACATATTGCGTAGTGTTCTCATAGGTTAATCGTTGTATTTTTATCTATGTAAATGAGAGTATCAATGAGTACCGTAATATATGAATCTGCTAGGTTAGAGCATCTTTATTTAAACCCCAAAGATCGGACTGATACAGACATGCTTACCGATTTTCTTTTAAGAGAAGAGGAAGCATATTTTAATTATGCTTTTGGTCACAAGGTTTTAAATGCGGATGCGTCAGATCAAAGCTCTGTAAAAAAAGCAAAAGACGCCATTGCGGATAATGATTACCTGTCACGTATGTTTGGCGGTGTTTCTCCTGTTTTTTTTAAAGAGAGGGAACGATCAGATATAGTTGGCTTTTGTGTCTTGGTAACCGATGATCAGGATAGAATGCGCCTTACATATTATGTTTCTCCGTCGGCGCGTAGGAATGGATTTACATCAGAGGCCTATGATGCGTTTGAAGCAAACATGACAGGGTTTATTGGTAAGGAAGCCGACTTTGCGGAGGTCATTGCAACAAATAAAGCGAGCCTTAGTTTTTTGTTTTCAAAAGGTTTTCAAACGGTGAAATCTATATCGAGAATGGATACATCCGAGCACCCAACTGGAAGTGTGCGTGGTAAAGATTTGTTGGTGTTGCGTCGTTAAGGGCTTGCTTCTTATTTTTACGGATAACTCGTATAATTCTATTGCATCAAACCCGCGCAAATCCTATAAAAATCAGTATGAAATTAAAAGTTGCAATCGCCAGCGATCATGGCGGATATAATCTCAAAGAGTTCATCAAAGACAGTTTTGATTTGAACTGGATCGATCTGGGAACGGAAGATAACAAAACATCGGTAGATTACCCTGAATTTGGAACGGCTGTTGCCGAAACGGTTGCTGATGGTGATGCCGATTACGGTATAGCGATTTGCGGTACGGGTATTGGAATATCCATTGCTTGTAACCGTAATGCAGATATACGCGCTGCGCTGTGTACGGATACAACGATGGCGCGCTTAACGCGTCAACATAATGATGCGAATGTTTTATGCCTTGGTGAGCGCATTATAGGCACGGAAGTCGCGTTGGATATCGTAAAGATTTTCCTAGAAACAGAATTTGAAGGTGGCCGTCACCAACGCCGTATCGATAAATTATCAGATTAAACCCAATAAGAGCATAAACACCAAATAGAGGAAACCTATTATGAGCAACACAGCAGAGAAAAAAAACTATATGGCCGATACGTATTTTACGGCTGATCTTAAGGACATGGATGCCGATGTATATAACGCGATTACGGGAGAATTATCGCGCCAACAAGATCAAATTGAGTTGATTGCTTCAGAAAACATTGTGTCTAAGGCTGTCTTGCAGGCTCAAGGCTCTGTGATGACGAATAAATATGCAGAAGGCTATGCGGGTAAACGTTATTACCAAGGGTGTGAGCACGTTGATATAACAGAAAGTCTTGCAATTGAGCGCCTATGTAAGCTTTTTGATTGTGAGTTTGCGAATGTTCAGCCGCATTCTGGTGCGAATGCAAATCAAGCGGTCTTTATGGCCTTGTTAAACCCAGGCGATACGTTCCTTGGTATGGATCTTGGTCATGGTGGTCACTTGACCCATGGTTGCCCTGTTAACCAGTCGGGAAAATGGTTTAATCCAATCGCCTATGGCATTGATGATAATGGTATAATTGATATGGATGCTGTTGAAGCATTGGCGGTTGAACATAAACCAAAATTGATTATTGCGGGTGCATCGGCGTATTCACGTACAATTGATTTTAAACGTTTCCGTGAAATTGCTGATAAGGTTGGCGCGTATCTTTTTGCTGATATTGCGCACTATGCTGGTTTGATTGTTGGTGGGTCTTATCCGAATGCTTTCCCTCATGCGCATGTTGTAACAACAACAACACACAAGACTTTACGTGGTCCACGCGGCGGCGCGGTCATGACCAATGATGAAGCGCTTGCCAAGAAAATTAACTCTGCAGTATTCCCTGGTCTACAAGGCGGCCCGCTAGAGCACGTGATTGCGGCAAAGGCCGTGGCTTTTGGTGAAGCGATGCAGCCTGAATTTAAAGCTTACGCGCAAGCTATCGTTGATAACGCCCGCACTTTGGCGGCGACGCTTCAAGAGGGTGGTTTGGACATTGTATCTGATGGAACAGATTGTCACATGATGCTTGTTGATCTTCGTCCAAAAGGTATTACAGGTAAGGTTGCCGACCAAGCGTTAGAGCATGCTGGTATTACTTGTAACAAGAATGCGGTTCCTAATGATCCTGAGACTCCTTTTGTAACATCAGGTATTCGCCTTGGTACGCCAGCGGGAACAACACGTGGCTTTGGTACGGCTGAATGGCAAGAAATTGGTAAGCTTATCCTCGAAGTTGTTGATGGTGTTGCGGCTAATGGTGCAGAGGGTAATGGTGACGTTGAAGCTTCTGTGAAAGCAAAAGTGAAAGCCCTTTGCGATCGTTTCCCAATTTATGAAGGCGCAACGATTTAATTGTTTTGAAAGGCCTGAGCACTTATGCGCTGCCCATTTTGTAATAGTGAAGATACGCAAGTAAAGGACTCGCGTCCGGCGGAGGATAATACAGCTATCCGTCGCCGCCGTGCGTGCAATTCATGTGGGGGGCGCTATACGACCTTTGAACGGGTTCAGCTGCGTGATTTAGTTGTGATTAAATCTGATGGCCGTCAGCAAACATTTGACCGTGATAAGATTATTCGCTCAATGACCGTTGCGCTTAGAAAACGTCCTGTTGATATGCCGGCGATTGAAAAAGCGGCTAGTGGTATTGTACGCCAACTTGAAAGTGAGGGCGAACAGGAGGTTCAAGCTGCGCGTATTGGTGATCTTGTAATGAATGCGCTTATCCAACTCGATCTTGTGGGATATATTCGCTATACGTCAGTTTATAAAGACTTCCGTAATCCTGAAGATTTTAATGCCTTCCTTGAAGAAGTGCGTGACCTCCAAGCACAGCAGAAATAATGAAATACGTCGATGCCGATATATGGCACATGCGCTCCGCGCTTAATTTGGCGCGGACGGGTTTAGGGCGCACGGCTTCTAATCCGAGTGTGGGCTGCGTTATTGTTAAAGACGGCATTGTTTTAGGGCGCGCAAGGACTGCGGATAGCGGTCGGCCGCATGCTGAAACGCAAGCAATACTTCAAGCTGGAGCCGCGGCAAAGGGGGCAACGGCTTATGTGACGCTAGAGCCATGTTCTCATCATGGAAAGACACCACCTTGTGCGCAGGCTCTTATTGATGCTGGTGTGTCTCGTGTTGTGATTGCAACCCTTGATTCTGATGAGCGTGTGAGCGGGCAAGGGGTTAAGCTGTTAAAAGACGCTGGAATAGAAGTCGATGTGGGTCTTCTGGAAGAAGAGGTGCGCGCGGTTAATGAGGGTTACTTCCTTGCTAAAGAGAGCGGAAGGCCGCTCATCACTCTAAAAACAGCTTCAACGCTGGATAGTAAGATTGCGACCAGTGCGGGTGAGTCTCAATGGATTACTGGTGAAAAGGCGCGTGGATTTGCGCATATTGAACGCGCACAGCATGATGCCATATTGGTTGGTGTAAATACTGTGCTTAGCGATAATCCATCGCTGATAACACGTGTTGATGGTGTGGATCATGACGCGGTTCGGATCATTTTGGATACGAGCTTAAAACTTAAAGGTAGTGAACAGTTATTTGATAACGCTGATGAAAATCCTGTTTGGATTATTACATCAAAAACAGTAAATGACGCGAAAATGCTCGTTAATAAAGGCGCTGAAATTATTACAGTTTCAAAAAATGAAAACGGGCAAATTGATTTGCCTGAAGCGATGAAAATTTTAGCCGACAAAGGACTGACACGCGTACTTGTTGAGGGGGGTGGTTTGACAGTGACGAGCTTCCTAAAAGAAAGTATTTTTGATCGAGTTCTATGGTTTCATAATGCATCAATTTTAGGGTCAGACGCGCATAATGCGTTTCAAGATATGGGTGTAACTCATTTAGATAAAAAGATAAAACTATCTCACATTGATAGGCGCATATTCGGTGAAGATATGCTGGATATTTATGAGAAGGCGTAATAGGTTAAGCTTATGTTTACAGGAATAATTACAGATGTTGGTACAGTAAAAAGCGTTGATAAAACTGGTGGAGATGTGCGGCTTGGTATTCAAACGGCGTTTGATCTTTCTACCGTCGATATAGGCGCATCAATTGCCTGCTCGGGCTGTTGTCTCACTGTTATTGAGAAGAAAGAGGATATGTTCTTTGTTGATGTGTCAGCAGAGAGTGTTTCAAAAACAACGATTGGTTCATGGGTTGAAGGTTCACGTATTAACTTAGAGCGTGCGCTTAAAGTCGGTGATGAGTTGGGTGGTCATATTGTTTCTGGTCATGTTGATGGTCTTGCAAAGCTAATCAGTGTTACGTCTGATGGTGATTCTTATCGTCTTAAATTCGACGTTCCGCAAGATTTAGCAAAATTCATTGCGCCGAAAGGCTCTGTAGCGCTGGATGGTATTTCTCTAACTGTGAACGAAGTGGTCGATGATCAAGGGAGTAATCAGTTCGGTGTGAACATCATTCCGCATACGTGGGATAATACAACACTTTCTGATCACTGCGAAGGCGATGCTATTCATCTAGAGATTGATATGCTAGCGCGTTATATGGCGCGTATGCTTGATGTGCAATCTGCTTGATAATTACATTTTAGTTCTCTATAAAAAGAGTAGTTCTCAGGGCAGGGTGGAAGTCCCTACCGGCGGTATGTAGTTGTTAATTTCAATAAATTACGAGCCCGCGAGCGCTTTTAATTCGTTCAAACGCCACTAAGGCTTCGCAACACTTGTTGCGCCACCGCAGTCGCGGCGGTGATATGAGTTAAAAGGTCAAGCAGATCTGGTTAAATTCCAGAGCCGACGGTCATAGTCCGGATGAAAGAGAGCGGCTTGGTAAACTCGTACATCGTTTGTACGGGCGTTTTGTTTTTGCGTTCATGCAATAGACAACATGTAAACAAGTCACATGCCCTGATTCTGGTTATTAACAGATGAAAGGAAAAAACCATGAATCAGATTATTTCAAATCAACTTTTAGGCGGTCAAAAGATTGCCTTTATCCAAGCGGCTTGGCATGACGATATCGTTGGTCAAGGGCTTAAGGGCTTTATATCGGAAATGGAAAAATACGGCATACCTGCCGATAAAATAGAAATTTTTGATGTTCCAGGAAGCCTAGAAATCCCATTACAATCAAAATGGATCGCCGAAACGGGTGATTACGCAATTATTGTTGCGTGTGGCTTTGTTGTTGATGGCGGTATCTATCGTCATGATTTTGTCGCGCAGACAGTCATAGAGGGTATGATGCGTGTTCAACTTGATACAGGTGTGCCAATTTTATCTGTGGTTCTAACGCCGCATAATTTTCATGAGCATGAGAGTCATCAGCAATATTTCTTTGACCATTTGTTGAAAAAAGGCGAAGAAGCCGCCAACGCATGCATTAAAACGCTTGAAAATAGGGCGCAAGTAATGCAAGAGAAGGCTGCTGCATAACGTACCTTATACAATAAGAGATAATAATATGACTGATAATCAGCCTGTTACCGAAACACCAACTGACGCAATCAATCCAAAAGGATCGAAGAAAGCGCGTAATAGCGCGGCGCGTTTATTGGCTGTGCAGGCTGTTTTTCAAATTCTATCGAATAAAAATGAGCAATCCCCTGAAGATGCGGTGAAAGAATTTTTGGCACACCGTGCTGGCGGTTTTGATGTTGATGGTGATGAGCTTGTTGAGCCAGACAAAACACTCTTCAAGGATGTTGTTATCGGTGTGTTTAATCATTTTGATCAACTCCATGAGATGGTTGATGTAAATCGATCTGCAGGTAAAAAAGAAGCTCCTGTGGTCGATGCGGTAGAAGGTGAAGAAAAAACTGCTGCGCCGGAACGTCCGAAAGAACCACTTTTATATGCACATTTTTTATGTGGTGCGTTTGAGCTTATGATTCATCAATCGATTGATGCACCTATTATTATAAATGATTACCTTCATGCTGCGCGGGCTTTTTATGATGATGCAGAGGTGAAGCTTATTAACGCTGTTCTTGATGGTGTGAAGAACACGACAAGATAGTTTGTAACTCTCTTTTTGTTCCCAGCGAATACTCTCCTAGAAAACAAACTATACCTTATAAATTATTTTAGGAGAATTCTTATGAAATCACTACTAACGCTCGCGTTTGCTTTACTAGCATTTACGCCAATATCTCATGCTATGGAAGAACCTGACATGATGGCTGAAAATGCTGTGCCTACGGTTAAAGCTGTGGTTTTTTATTCCGATAGCTGTGGCTCTTGTAAAATTCTGGAACCAAAGATGAAGAAGGCGATGAAGGCCATTAACATGGATAATGTTGATGTTGTAAAATTTGATTTTTCAAATAAGAAAGCTATTGAAGCAACTAAGATTTTAGCGGATGACAAAGGGTTGAGCGATCTTTTGCAAAAATTTGGTGCAAAAACTGGTTTTGTAACGCTTTTGAATAATGATGGGGCTATTGTAGAGACGATTGGGGTGAATGATAGTGTAGAGGATATTGCAGTTAAATTTGCAAAATCTATCGTTAGTGCTTCTTAACGTATTGAAATAAAGTAATAATTATTATGATGGACTGTGGTTTTTTACTGCAGTCCATTTTTCGTAACACTTGATCTAAGTCAAGAGTGGCACACATCCGTAACCAGTTGATAAATAATACAAAAAACAGCTCTTCTACATAAAATATTAACCTTTATGCCGTATTCTTTAAGAGTGTTCACGAAAACACATTTAGGGATAACACTTTTCAGACATTTCTTACTTTACGGTTCATTAAAGAAATGTGGAAAGATCAAATAGGGGTAACACCAAAATGAAAATTTTCATGGTTATATTAGTCGCTCTATTGCTCGCTGGCGGTGGTGCAGCAGGTGGTTACTTCTTCTTTAAAAATTCTGCAGTTGCTTCTGCGGGCCCAGTAAATGAATTAGCCCATGCGGATAAAATGAAGCGTGAAGCTGAGGCAAAACATGAAGCAAAAGATTTAAAGTTTGTGAAGCTTGATCCACTTATTTTACCAATTATTGATAACATCGGTGTCACGCAAGTTGTGACATTGGTTGTTGTTTTGGAAGTGAATGGATCCGAGGCGGCGAGTAAGGCTGAAATGTACGCGCCGCGTTTAAAAGATGCCTTTATTCAAGACATGTATGGTGTTTTAAACCGTAAAGCATCGCTGGAAGGTGGTGTAATCAAAGTAGATCAGCTTAAAGCGCGCCTGAATCGTGTGACATCTAAGGTGTTAGGTGATGATCAAGTTAACCAAGTTTTACTGCAGGTGGTGCAACAAAAACCAATTTAAACCAAGCGTAATATAAGTATTCCTCCGATCAACAACGTTCATATATAGATAAAATTACTTAAGAATAGAATTGTGTGTAGATCATAAGACTCGGCTTTCCAGAAATGGATTGCTGAGTTTTTTATGTCAATTTGGGGGAAACTTTCTCTAAAACCTTGCCATGACTTATAAAAATACTCACCATCCGCTGTGAGAGATTTATTCTTTCAAAATTTTGAGTCTGAAAGTAACCACAAATAAAAGGGGAGTTTACATGATTGAAGCGTATATAATGATTGCTAGTAGTATTGTAGCAGCTCTGATCTTTGGTCAATTATGGTCAAGGCAGGTGTTGTCGGCGGATGCTGGTAATAAAAAAATGCAAGAAATTGCAAGTGCTATACAAGAGGGGGCGAAGGCTTATTTAAATCGCCAGTATTCGACTATCGCTAAGGTGGGTATAGCTGTTGTCATTGCTCTTTATTTCTTGTTGGGCTGGCACGTTGCTCTTGGATTTGCAATCGGAGCCATTTTATCAGGCGTAACAGGCTATGTTGGAATGAATGTATCTGTGAAAGCAAATGTTCGTACAACGCAAGCCGCTAAAGATGGACTGGATAAAGCGCTTAATATTTCATTCAAATCAGGCGCGATCACAGGGATGCTTGTTGTAGGCTTAGGTCTTTTGGGTGTTGCTGGTTACTACTATCTTCTAACGGAACAGTTGGGTTTTGGTATGCGTGAAGCGCTAGAGGCTCTTGTTGGTTTAGGATTTGGAGCTTCATTGATTTCAATTTTTGCACGATTAGGCGGCGGTATCTTTACAAAAGGTGCTGATGTTGGTGCTGACCTCGTTGGTAAGGTTGAAGCGGGTATTCCAGAAGATGATCCAAGAAATCCTGCCGTTATTGCAGATAACGTTGGCGACAATGTTGGAGATTGTGCGGGTATGGCGGCTGATCTTTTCGAGACATATGCTGTGACAATCGTTGCGACGATGTTGATCGCATACAGTGTCTTTGCTGATGGTGCGCAAGAAGCAATGATGATGCTTCCACTTATTATTGGCGGCCTTTCAATTCTTGGTTCTATTGCAGGCGTATTTTTTGTTCGCTTGGGTAAGAACGGTAATATCATGGGCGCTCTTTATAAGGGGTTCATTGCAAGTGGTATTTTCTCATTCCTAGCAATTGCCGTCTTGATGACCAATATGGGTCTTGAAACTGCATTTCCTCTAGCATCAGGAGAAGGAGAGATTTCTCTTCAAGCTGTGATGTATTGTGTGCTTGTTGGTTTAGGTGTGACAGGCTTAATTGTCTGGATCACAGAATACTATACTGGTACGGAACATAGACCTGTGCAGGTTATTGCGAAGGCTTCTGAAACGGGGCACGGAACGAACGTGATCCAAGGGCTTGCGATTTCAATGGAAGCAACAGCTATTCCTGTGATTTTAATTTGTGCGGGTATTTTCCTCGCATCAAGTTTTGCTGGTTTGTTTGGTATCGCTATCGCTGCAACAACAATGCTTTCAATGGCTGGTATGGTTGTGGCACTCGATGCTTATGGCCCTGTTACAGATAATGCTGGTGGTATTGCTGAGATGGCAGGCTTGCCAGATAAGGTTCGTAAAACAACAGATGCTCTTGATGCTGTTGGTAATACAACTAAAGCTGTGACAAAGGGGTATGCTATTGGTTCTGCTGGTTTGGCGGCGCTTGTTTTGTTTGCGGCCTTTACCGAAGAGATTAAGCATTATATTCCAGGGCTTCCTGAAATGACATTCTCACTACAAAATCCGTTTGTTGTAATTGGTTTGTTTATTGGTGGGATGCTTCCTTATCTATTCGGCGCAATGTCGATGACAGCTGTTGGCCGCGCGGCGGCCAGTGTTGTTGTTGAGGTCCGTCGCCAGTTTAAGGAAATCCCTGGTATCATGGAAGGCAAGGCGAAGCCTGAATACGGTAAAGCTGTTGATCTTCTGACCCAGTCAGCAATTAAAGAAATGGTTTTGCCATCACTGTTACCAGTGCTTGCGCCCATCGCTTTATTCTTTGTTGTGTATTTCCTAAGCGGTGACATGGTGTCTTCGTTTGAAGCGCTTGGTGCTCTGCTTATGGGGACAATTGTCACGGGTATTTTTGTGGCGATCTCAATGACTGCTGGTGGCGGTGCATGGGATAATGCGAAGAAGTATATCGAAGATGGTAACCATGGCGGCAAGAACTCTGATGCACACCATGCTGCGGTTACTGGGGATACTGTTGGCGATCCATACAAAGATACAGCAGGCCCTGCGGTTAATCCATTGATCAAGATTGCCAATATTGTTGCAATTTTATTGGTGGCCGTGATTGCTAATATTTTTGGTTAATCGCTTAACAATGTAATTAAAAATTAAGCCCCGTTATGCGGGGCTTTTTTTATATTAAGTCGAAGGTACAGGAAGAAGGGATGTTATCGTTCGCCAGTGGCCGAAACATCAGGGGCGTTAAATTTACCGACATTACCTAGGAGTTGTTCAATAACAGTGACTTCATTCCCACCAGTTTTTGTTTTACGGCGTATCTTTGGAATATCTGTGCGCTCGTTATCAATATGATTGAGATCTTGAAGGATGCCTTCATCATCAAATGTTGCAACAACGATTTTCTCATCAATAACTTTATGATCAAAAACACCCTTCTTCTCAGTTTTCTGTCCAATGTAATACCAAACATTATCATCAAACGGCGCTTTGGTTGTTGGAGAGCCTAAAGATTTTAAAACATTTGTGCGCGTGCTAACCCCTGGGGTTAGCTCTGCCATGCGGAAATCTTCGACGATATTGCCGCGTGTGGCTTGTGTTGGTGTACAGGCGTTTAAGCTTAACGCTACAGTGCTAAGGCTGAAAAAGAGAATAGATACAAAATTTAAACGTTTCATACTTGATCTATAGCCTTCAAAACCCTAAAAAATCAAGTACCAAAAAAGCTTTAGTGAATAGACGTAGAAGGAGAACACCTCATGCTGGGCATGTTTCATTATAGAGCGTTACGCAAAAAAGTGGCTAAAAAGCTGTATGAAGTTGCTGTGAATAAAGCGCGTGAGCCTGTTTTTTATCAAGATTATAACGTTCCGGACACTGTGGATGGACGTTATGAAATGATTAGCCTTCACACGTTTTTATTTATACGTCGTTTAAATGCGCTGGGTAGATCAAAAGAAGCGCAGAGCTTGTTCGATGTGATGTTTGTTATCATGGATAAGTCCATTCGTGAAATTGGTGTGGGGGACTTGAGTGTTCCAAAACACATGAAGCGGATGATGAGGGGGTTTAAAGGACGCGGTTTTAATTATGCCGATGCTCTGGATACAGGTGATATGGGGGCTTTAAAAGAGGCGGTAATTCGAAATGTATTTGGTACAGTAAAAGAGCCAGAGCCGCTCGACATTGAAGCTGTTGCCGATTATATTATGTCTGCAGATAAAGCGCTGTCAAACGTCGCTTTTGAGGATTTAGTTAATTTTGAATTTCCAGTTATAGGGAACAAGGTACAAGAGGAACAAAAGCGTGTCTAAGAAACAATCAAAAGCACCTGTCAATGAATGGTCAGATTTTATTGATGCGGATCGTGTTGATAATAAGCCATTGTCTACGAAGATTGAGGCGAGCGAGGAGCAACGTAAAAATGTTGCCTTGCGCGCTAATTTACCTGCGATTAGTGAACTTAAAGCTGATTTGACTGTTGAGCGTGAACAAGCGGGGCGTGTTGTTCATGTTACTGGACGCTTTAATGCGATGATCACGCTTGTCTGCTCAATTACGGCAGAAGAATTTTCATTTGAGGTTGAAGAGCCAGTGGAAGGCTGGTTTGAAGACAAAGAAAGCACAGTTTCCTTTTTAAAGGCTGTTAAAGAGCGCGATGGACAGCAACAAAAGGGTGGTATCGAGGTTGAAATCACGCCAGAGGAAGAAGACCCAGAAGATATGATTAACGGCCAGATTGATCTGGGTGAGTTGGTTGTGCAGCACCTAATCCTCGCGATTCCCTCATATCCACGTAAAGACGGAGCGCAGCATGATCTTGGTGATGAGGATATTGTGCCTTTAGAAGAAAGCCCTTTACGTAAAAATCCGTTTGAGGCGCTGAAAGACTGGAAAGAGCGGCGATAATATTATTTCGCAAATTTTTAATGTTTTGCTTGCCTTTTGCCCCTTATGTTGGGTATAAAGCGGCCAGAATAACAAGAATTTAGACTGTTTTAAAATTAAAGGACAAGACCATGGCTGTTCCAAAGACAAAAATTAGTAAAGCGAAACGTGGATCACGTCGTTCGCATGACGCGTTAACAGTAACTCAGTGGGTTGAAGATCAGCACACTGGTGAGCCAAAACGCCGCCACCACATTGACCTTAAGACTGGTACTTATAAGGGTCGTCAGGTTTTAGAAACACGCGACTAATCGCATTTGTTTTCTATATTTATAAAGAATCTGTGAGTTTCGTTGAGCAATTAACGAAACTCTTTTCTTTTTTAGAAATCTTCCCGTATTGTCACGAATATGAGTTCTACAATGAATTACCGGCAAATTATCGCAGTTGACGCTATGGGCGGGGATTTTGGCCCTTCTATTGTGATCGCTGGTGTAGCAGAGGCTTTTTCTAAATTAGAGGGCACGAAGTTTATGCTCTATGGTGATCGTGATAAGATCGGTGTAGAGCTTGATAAGTATGAGGCGCTCAAGCCTCATGCAGAGATTCACCATACGGATAAAGCAATCTCAAGCGAAGAAAAACCATCGACTGCAGTGCGTAATAGTAAAGGTAGTTCTATGCGCCTTGCTATTGAGGCTGTTAAGGATGGTCGCGCTGATGCGATTGTGTCTGCAGGGAATACGGGTGCGCTTATGGCGATGTCAAAGCTCTTGTTAAGGTGCCTTCCGGGCATCAATCGTCCAGCTATTGCGAGCGTTATGCCGACAATGACAGGAAAGAGTGTTATGCTTGATCTGGGGGCGAACCTGACTTGTGATGCAGAAGTGTTGACGCAGTTTGCCGTTCTTGGCGCTGTTTATGCCCGCGTCGTACAAGGGATTACAAAGCCGACAGTAGGGCTTTTGAATGTTGGAACAGAAGACATGAAAGGGCATGAAGAGCTTCGTAATGCGGCTTCTGTTCTTTCCAATGTTGAGTTTCCAGGAAAATATTATGGTTTTATTGAAGGCGATGACATTACCAAAGGGACAGTCGATGTGGTTGTAACAGATGGTTTTACAGGAAATATTGCGCTTAAAACAGCAGAGGGTGTGGGCAAGCTTTCAAAAGAATACTTAACGCAGGCTTTTAAATCATCTCCATTTGCGATGCTTGGTTACCTTCTTTCTCGTGGCGCTATTAAGAAGATGAAAGATCGTGTTGATCCGCGCAAATATAATGGTGGTATGTTCCTCGGCGTGAATGGCGTCTGCGTAAAAAGTCATGGTGGTAGTGATGCCGAAGGAACCGCAAATGCCATTATGGTTGCATCAAATTTGGTGCAAAATGGCTTTAATCAACGTGTTGCGGCGCAAATTGAACAACTAATGGATCAGGAATCCTTTATTTCTGTTGTGGGTGTATAAGAAATGGCTGTGACGTCAATCATTAAGGGCACAGGCTCTTACCTTCCTGAAAAGGTTCTCACCAATGCCGATCTTGAAAAGATGGTTGATACAACTGATGAATGGATCGTGCAGCGTAGTGGTATTAAAGAACGCTGCATTGCTGCAGAAAATGAAACGACTGGAATGATGGCCATTGAAGCGGCCAAAAGTGCGATGGATGCTGCGGGTTTTTCTGCTAGTGATATTGATGGTGTTATCGTTGCAACAACAACGCCTGATCGCACTTTTCCATCTGTTGCGGCAAAAGTTCAAGGGGAGCTTAATATTCCACATGGTCTCGCCTTTGATATACAAGCTGTTTGCACAGGTTTTGTTTATGCTCTGGCGACGGCAGATAACTTTATCAAAATGGGGCAGGCCAAACGTATTCTTGTTATTGGCGCCGAAAAAATGAGTTCAATCGTTGATTGGAAAGATCGTACAACTTGTGTTCTTTTTGCTGATGGTGCAGGCGCGGTTATATTAGAAGCCGCCGAGAATGATAAAGGTTTAGAGGGGCAGGGAATACATTCTACGCATCTTTATGCCAATGGTTCTAGACGTGAATTGCTACAAACAAGTGGCGGCGCTTCGACGACAGGTGATGCGGGCGTGATTGAAATGCAGGGCCGTGATGTTTTTAAATATGCGGTCACATACATGGCCGATGTTGTTGAAGAAACGTTAAAACATAACAATATCAGTTCCGACGCTATTGATTGGCTCGTCCCGCATCAGGCAAATATTCGCATTATTGAATCAACGGCGAAAAAGCTCGACATGCCAATGGATAAAGTTGTTGTGACGGTGGATCGTCATGGAAATACATCGGCGGCCTCTATCCCACTTGCGCTTGATGAAGCGGTGCGTGATGGCCGTATTAAGCGCGGTGAAATGCTTCTTATCGAAGCCATGGGCGGCGGCCTTACTTGGGGTGCGGCGTTGGTTAGATTCTAGGTTACATCAAGGCGCGAAGCACTCTTGGCACAATCTTTTTTATATTTTCTTTTGACGGTATCAGTGACCATGCAGCCTTTGCTGCAGGGGTAGGGTTAAACTCTGATCTAAGCTCTGATAAAGGGTTTTTCCACCTTCTAGCTTCTAATATTTTTACATTTTTGTCTTTACGATTTTCAATACCATGAACAATCATTTGCTTTGTACGGTATTTAATATCACTACGTTGCGATGCTCTAGAAAATGCTGATGCAAGGGATAGTACTGTGGGAACTGCTACTTGAGCAATATGACTAACTTCTGGAATAGGGAAGAACGCCAGCGTTGCTGCTGTCGCTCCAAAACTGTATTTTAAGCCTCTGCTAATGATGAGGTGCGCTGTTTCTACGGGGCTTGCATTTGATTTCCATTGGTTAGCAACCCTGATTGCTGTCTCGCGTTTTTTTTGTTTTAACGCTTCTGTTTCTACATCTTTTGCCATATTAGAACTCCACTTGTTCGGGGGAATGTATATAAATTAACGACATATGTAAATAAAAATAATATAAAGAACACACTCTATCCCTCTATAAAAACACAATTTTTCAAATTTTATTCAAAAGTTTTGTGGTTAAGTCTTCTTGTGCGATTGACGATAAAGGCTTTGGGCGCTTAAAGTTTACCCATATAAAACATTGATGGAGTCTTAAGGTAATGACGTTGCCACCAGAAACTAAAACTATGACCCGTGCCGATTTGGCCGAAGCCGTTTATGCGCAAGTGGGTCTATCTCGTAATGAATCATCGGATCTTGTTGAGCAAGTTTTGGATGAAATGATGGCCGCCTTGAGTGAAGGGGATAATGTTAAAATTTCTTCTTTTGGAAGCTTTTCAGTAAAGCAAAAGGCGGAACGTGTTGGGCGTAACCCAAAAACGGGTGTTGAAGTGCCAATTAGCCCGCGTAAAGTGTTGGTGTTTCGCGCTTCGCATGTGCTTAAAGATAAAATCAATAAAGCAACGCAAGCTGCTGAAACATCAGAGCCTTCTTCTAATCCACCGTTTGGTTCAAACGACGACTTATTTTAATTTTTAACGATCCAATTTAATAAAAAGCTAATAGAGAAACTATAAGAGATAATCATGCAAAATCCATATCGTGTTACGCCCCCTTTAATGTCAGAAGACACCGCGCCGAGTGCTTCGGATGAAACGCAGGTACGTCAGCCGACATTTAGCGCGCCGGTAGAACCTCAAGCCCAGACGCAGAGGGGCACAAAGCTTGAAAGCTCTGTCGAGATGGAGCCTATTCAGAAAAAAGAACAGGTCGCGGATAGTGCGGTTAAAGCTTCTGCAAGCGCGCAATCTGGCGCATCGAAAAAGAAAGTTCAAAAAGCACCAAATGCCTTTCGTACAATTAGTGAAGTGGCAACGGAGTTGGACGTACAACAACATGTTCTTCGTTTTTGGGAAACAAAATTTACGCAAGTAAAACCATTAAAACGTGGTGGTGGCCGTCGTTACTATCGTCCTGAAGACGTTGCGATTTTAAAACGTATCCACCATCTTCTCTACACAGAAGGGTACACGATTAAAGGTGTTCAAAAGCTTCTTAAAGGTCGCGGTAAATCACAAGTTGTTGCGGCAGAAGCCAATAATGAAAATGCGGCGCGTGATGTTGCGCCTGCGCCACAGCCAAAAGTTCAAGCGCCCGTACAGGCGCAAGCGACGGCGGAGCCTGCGGGCATGTCAGCAAAACAGCGAGCCGTTCTTGAAATGATGCTCGCTGAACTTAAATCTTTACGCAGTATGGTGAAGGCTTAGTCTTTAAGCTATTATCGCTTGCGGCGCACCTACTTTAGGTTGCCCGTTCGTTGGTTCTTGTGATGCTTTGACGTGTTCATAATCACCTAAGGACTTTACCACATCAGACATGATTGGTGATAGGTCTCTTAGTAGAGGTTGTGGACTTTTTTCTGCAATTTTTGTCCAAGAGAGTGCGGTCATACCTACAGTGGTATCTGTTTCTGAGAGACTTGTTACTAACGCTGCAGTGGCTTTTGCGGCATTGTTTGCAAAGTTAACTTTAACAATACGCGCAAATTCAATTTGTGCTTTCCCTTGCTTAGATTCAAGCTCAATTTGAGATGTTGTTGGCTCTTTTATAAGTTCGATCAGTTTTGAAAATATAGGGTTTTGTCGTTGCGCTGTTGGTAAATCGTCCATAATTGTTATCCTTCTATTACATAGGGAGGAGTGTGTTACCATAATCTACAAAAGTTTGTAAACATCTATTTGATTTGTTGGATAAATTTGGGTAATTAAGACAGTATTCATTGAAGATGTCGGAGTGTGGCGCAGTCTGGTAGCGCACTCGCCTGGGGGGCGAGGGGTCGGAGGTTCAAGTCCTCTCACTCCGACCAAATCCATAAATATTACGTAGCGTAGATTCGTATTAGAGGGGGCGGGTAGAATAACCTCCTCTTTTTTAAAGGGCATGAACGCGCAAGCGCGTCATGCGAGGTTCAAGTCCTCTCACTCCGACCATTCTTATGCTTGAGGGCAGTAAGTGTGCGTTCCTGGTGCTTTTGCGTTGTTGATAAAGAAAGAGACGTTAATGCCATCCTCAACTGATTCTTCTCTACCCATTTCATAGTCTTTCACTGTGGCTATGTTTTGCATTAAGGATGAGTATTGATCTTGGTAAATGGCTGGAGCACTAAGCGCATATACTATATCTAGTCCGTGTGTTGCGGCGGCAACCGTTTGAAAGGCACTAACCATACTTTGTCTGAATTGTTCTGTATACTCACTATAGGCTTGTTCACCAATGGTTGCCCACGCATAATTGATAGCACTTATTTCGCTTTGCATAACTATATCAACTTCAATATAACCACCATCTTGCGTGCAGGCTTGAATTGTTTGTGATCGACTGCCGTTTGCCGCATCAAGAAATGCAAAAACGGGCCCTCTCATCGTAAAGGTTGGTAGGGCATTGTTTTGATAAACAGCTTCGCCCAAATCTTGCGCTTGTACAAAAGAGGAAGCAAGGGTTAGAACGAGAGACGATAAGGTAGTTGTTAACTTTTTCATATTATAAATATGATTAAATCACGCATTATCTATTAGCGTCCATAATGAATGTATAGTTTTAAACACTTTTTTGAAAGATAGTGTCTTTTAAAGCGCTAATCTTAAAACCATATAAGGAACAAGGTTAAAGACAATGATGAGCAACTTATAACGGGCGAGATAATTAAAGTAGGATTGCGCTAAAAACTCGTCACTGACATTGAATAGTTTCTTATGAAACCCCATGGATAGCTGTTTGAAAAAGCAAACCATGATTGTGGAGATTAGCAGTAAACCAATATTGATACCGAGAGACCAGCCCATAAAATGTGTGAAAGTGGTTAAATCCATTGAAATTTTCCTTGCTCTTGAGTGGGGTGTTCATAAGTTAGCATGATTTTTAACATTGACTCAATAATGCCTTTGATATATTTGAGGTAAATAAATACCTCTATTTTAACCTCCTGTTTTTATACGTTTTTTCTTGACTATGATGCATGTTTGTTGCAAAACAGCGCCAGAATTCAAAAGAGTTTGAAATTATAAGGAAAAAACCCAAGGAGGGTAGAATGAAAACTTATTCAGCAAAAGCCGCTGACATCGAAAAGAAATGGTTTATCGTTGATGCCGAAGACGTAGTTCTTGGTCGTCTTGCGACAATCGTTGCTAATCGTATCCGTGGTAAACATAAACCAACTTATACACCGCACATGGATGATGGTGATCACGTTGTTGTGATCAACGCTCAAAAAGTTCGTCTAACGGGTAAAAAGCGTGATAACGACATTTTTTACTGGCACACAGGTTATCCTGGTGGAATTAAAGAACGTTCAAAAGGTGCTATCCTTGATGGTGAGTTCCCAGAACGTGTTGTTCACAAAGCGATTGAGCGTATGGTTCCACGTGGCCCACTTGGTCGTCTCGCAATGGGTAACCTTCGCGTATACCCTGGTGCAGAACACCCGCATGAAGCACAAAAGCCAGAAGTACTCGATGTTGCTGGCATGAACCCTAAGAATAAGAGAGCATAACAATGTCTGAAGCAATCAAAGATCTTAAAGACCTCAAAGACCTCAAAGAGGCAACTAGCGATGCGAAGGCAGAAGCTGCTGCTCCTGCTGCAAACTCAGAAGCACAAGAGGCTCCGTCTCCTCGTGTTAAAAAAGTAGATGATTTAGGCCGTGCGTATGCAACTGGTCGTCGTAAAGAATCTGTAGCGCGTGTTTGGCTTTCAAAAGGAACGGGTAAAGTTGTTGTAAATGGTAAAGTACAAGATGAGTACTTCTGCCGTCAGACACACCTTTTGGTTCTTAATCAGCCATTCCTTATCGCAGATCGTGTTAATCAATTTGACGTGATGTGTACTGTAAAAGGTGGCGGTCTTTCTGGCCAAGCTGGTGCGGTTCGTCACGGTATCTCACGCGCGCTTGAAAACTTTGAGCCTGAGCTACGTCCAAGCTTGAAAAAAGCGGGCATGCTTACACGTGATGCACGTGTTGTTGAGCGTAAGAAAATCGGTAAGCACAAAGCGCGTCGTTCTAAACAGTGGGCAAAACGTTAACAGCCATACTTTCCTTCTGGATGTCGTTGGATTTCACCTCGCGTATATTTATACGCTTTGGTTTATCCGCCTAACCAAAAGAAAAGCCTGTTTGTTATATCGTTATATATTTATTCAAAAAAGGCGCTCTTTAGGCGCCTTTTTTGTTGAAGGTTCTAACACTCTGGCAAGTTAACCGCTAAGCCTCCTTGGCTGGTTTCTTTATAGCGGTTAGACATATCAAGGCCAGTCTGACGCATTGTTTCAATGCAGTTATCAAGCGGAATAATGTGTGTTCCGTCACCGCGTAAGGCTAACGATGCTGCCGTCACAGCTTTTACGGCGCCTAAACCATTTCTTTCAATGCAGGGGATTTGAACAAGGCCGCCGACGGGATCGCAGGTCATTCCCAAATGATGCTCTAAAGCAATCTCTGCCGCATTTTCAATCTGTGGAGCTGTACCGCCGAGCGCGGCGCATAGTCCTGCGGCAGCCATAGCAGAGGCCGAGCCAACCTCACCCTGACAACCAACTTCTGCGCCGGATATTGAGGCATTGTTTTTGATGATGCCGCCAATAGCAGCCGCTGTTAAAAGGAATTCTTCAATGCCTGCTTTGTCAGCATCAGGTGTAAAGTCCAGGTAATAACGTAGAACTGCTGGAATAACGCCAGCAGCGCCATTGGTGGGAGCGGTGACGACCTGTCCGCCAGCAGCATTTTCTTCGTTCACAGCCATGGCATAAACGGCGAGCCATTCATTACAAACGTGGTAGCTTTTGCTATTCTTTTGCTCTTCGTCCTTGAGTTGCTCGTGAATATCTTGGGCGCGGCGATTAACTTTTAAATCACCGGGAAGTTTTCCATTTCTGCTTAGGCCTCGGTCAATGCATGCATTCATAATTTTCCAGATTTTTTGAATACCTTCACTGGTTTCGCCAATAGGGCGGTGACGGCGTTCATTTTGGCGTTTCATCTCGGCTATAGACTGACCTGATTGTTTAGCCATTTCGAGCATCTCATTAGCATTTTTGAAAGGGTAAGGGATTTCTGACGTGTCAATGTTAGGAGACGTTATATCCTGTTTAAAATGCTCTGCTAGTTCTTTCTCAGATAGAACAAAACCGCCACCGATGGAATAGTATGTCTCGCAGAGAATCTCTTTTCCGTCATCATCTTTTGCATAGAACTTCATGCCGTTTGGGTGACCTTCGAGCGGTGGGCCATAATCAAAAATAATGTCTGTTTCTGGATCAAAACAGGCGTTTATAGTGGAACCAACTTTAATGTTTTTTTCTTTTTTGAGCCGTTCAATGTGTTTGGTTACTTCATTGGGATCAATTGTATCGGGCGTGAATCCCAAAAGACCGAGGATAATAGCTTTGTCACTGGCATGGCCTTTTCCTGTAAAAGCAAGGGAGCCGTGAAGGGAGGCTGAAATATGTGCAACATTTTCTTGTGTGTCATGATCTTGTAATAAAGATAAAAATCTTATGGCTGCGGACATAGGCCCCATTGTATGAGAGCTTGAAGGGCCAATACCTATCTTGAAGAGGTCAAAAACACTGATAAACAAAGAAAATACCCTATTTTATTATATTGTAAGGTCATTCTATCACAATAAAAATATTGAGGGAATTGTCTTGAACTGGCGCGGTAGTCCAGTCATATTGTGGCATTATTTAATAAATAGGGAATAATCATGAAATATTCAAAATTAGGACGTACTGGTTTAGAGGTTTCACGTTGTTGTTTGGGAACAATGACTTGGGGGGAGCAGAATTCTGAGGCTGAAGGTCATGAGCAGATGGATTATGCGTTAGAGCGCGGCGTTAATTTTTGGGATACGGCTGAGCTTTACGCCGTGCCACCAAGAGCGGAAACCTATGGTCGTACCGAAGAAATTATTGGAACTTGGTTTGAAAAAAGAGGTAAACGTGAAGATGTTATTTTAGCGACAAAAGTCTCTGGCATCGGTCGCCCCTATATTCGCGAAGGAAGCGCTTTAACAGGGGATTCTGTGCGCGAAGCGGTTGAGGGGTCTTTAAAGCGCCTTAAAACGGATTATATTGATTTGTATCAGTTACATTGGCCAAACCGTCCGTTCCCTCATTTTGGAAGTAATCATGCGGGGTTGATTGATTTTACGGCCAATGACACGGCGCGTATTGAAGATAATTTATTAGATATTCAGCGCGGTATAGATGATGTGGTTAAGGCTGGTAAAGTGCGCCATTTTGGTCTTTCTGACGATAGCGCTTGGGGCATTATGAAGTATAATGAGCAGGCGAAAGAACATGGTCTGCCGCGTGTTGAATCAATACAGAATGAATTTAGTTTGCTTGATCGTTCTGATGATCCATATGTTGCGGAAGTCTGTGTGCGTGATGATGTTGCGTATTTACCATGGTCGCCTTTAGCCATGGGAATTTTAAGCGGTAAATACCTGCAAAAACCATGGGACAAGAATTGGCGCTATCAGGTGGCAAAAGATATCAATTCTGATCCAGGATCTTATAGGTTTACAGAGCAGTCCGAAGCCGCCGTAAAGGCGTATATGGAGGTTGCCGCTAAACATGGTTTGGATGTCTGCCAAAT
>PANS01000033.1 GCA_002708415.1 Micavibrio sp.
ATAAAGGCTTTGGCTATGATCCTATTTTTGTGCCAGAAGGACATGATATTACTTTTGCTGAAATGGAGCCGAGCCAAAAACATGCAATGAGCCACCGTGCCAAGGCGGTTGAAAAATTCAAAGCCTACTTATCTCAACAGGACTAGCATGTTTGGTGTCTATATCCATTGGCCATTTTGTAAATCAAAATGCCCGTATTGCGATTTTAATTCGCATGTTAATGATGCTGTAGATCATGCTGCATGGCGCACGGCATATACAAAAGAAATTGAATATACGGCGAGTTTAACCAAGGGACGCGAAGTCACTTCTATTTTCTTTGGTGGCGGAACACCGTCTTTAATGAAGCCTGAAACGGTTCAATCCATTATAAATGATATTTATAAAAACTGGTCAGTCGCGGGCGATGTTGAAATTACATTAGAAGCAAATCCGACCTCTATTGAGGTACAAAAGTTTCAAGAATTTAAGGCCGCTGGAATAAATCGCGTATCCATTGGTGTACAATCGTTAAACGATGGTGATCTTAAGTTTTTAGGCCGCGAACATAATGCGAATGAAGCCGTTGATGCATTAAAGTTAGCCGACAGCCTATTTGATCGTTTTAATTTTGATCTGATTTATGCACGCCCTAATCAAACGGTTAAAGAGTGGCGCGCGGAGTTATTGGAAGCATTAAAATATTCTAAAGGGCATTTATCGCTTTATCAGCTTACTATTGAACAGGGTACGCCATTTTACATTCAGCATGGGCGCGGAGATTTTAAAATTCCTGAACAGGATTTAGCCGCTGACTTATATGAGGCGACACAAGAAATTATGGAGGCAGACAATATGCCAGCCTATGAGGTTTCTAATCATGCCCTTGTGGGACAAGAATCTGTTCATAACATAACATATTGGCGATATGAGGATTACGCGGGAATAGGGCCAGGAGCGCATGGTCGCTTGACATTAGAGGGTATTAAAAATGCAACGAGAACACATCGCGCACCAGAAATTTGGTTGCAGCGTGTAGAACAACATGGTCACGGATATCATGAATTTGAATCTGTTGATCATCAGGGGCGTTTTACTGAATGTTTGATGATGGGTTTGCGCCTTAAAGAAGGTCTATCTATTGCAAAGATAGAAGAAGAGGCGGACGCTACTATTGATGAAATTTTTGATGAGGGTAAATTAAAAACCCTCCAAGAAGAAGGGCTTTTAATTTTTTCTAACACACATATTAAACCAACGATAGATGGTATGCAGCGGTTAAACGCTATGCTTAAATATCTGACTTGATATTATCTTATTGAGCAGGTGCGCCGTTGAAAGCCTCTTGTAAAGGCACGCCGTTAACGAGAGTCTGCCCTTTATCGTTTAAAACAAAAGTGGCTGTTTTTACATCGTTGTTATTGGGGTCATTCACAGAGATTCTTTTTAACGCATTAAGATTTCTTATCATGTAGTTTATCTCTAGTAATTTCTTTTGGGTTGCCCCAGGACGCTGTTTTTCGAGAAGCTTAATAACGTTGTCAATACCAACTGATCTTACTGTAGCTTGTCCTTTACTTCCAAGAATTGATTTTTCTGAGGCTTTTATATGGCCATTCAAATCAAACATATAGGACGGGTGCTTTAATACAGTATTTTCGATGGTAATCGTTGTACCTGCTTGTGATAGTTTTTGTGGCAGGGACATCATCGTATTCATACCAGCCATTTGCGCAATATTACTTTCTTTATCAGACACTTGAGTAATTAAAGTAATGAGGGGGTGAAGGGGTAGTTTATCTAAATTAAGAGAAAAACTTGCCGTTGTTGGGATGACATTGTTATCTTTTATCGGTGATTTAGCACCTGTAAGGCCGTGCCACCCAAAACTTAAGTTGTGGCCAACCATTCTTTCCTTTAATCCATTGATTCCTAAGCCAACAAACGCTTCTTGGATTGTAATTGGGGCATTTGTTAGTTTGTTAACTTCAGGGGATATTTTTAAGTTATTTAATGTAATTTTAAACGCACCTGAATCTATTATATCTAACATAGGCAGCATTAAAGGAGTGGCTGTTGATGCATCTTCTTTGTCTAATTTATTTTTTATGGAGTTTAATATATGGGTAAGCTTATCGCGCGTATAAGGTGAATAATCTCTAACGCTGGATGTAATATCGACACCACCAACTTCGATTATCGGCGTGCGCTCTTCACCATTTATATTTTCAAAAGTTATACCAGAAATTTGAATATTTGATGGGCCAGACCATAAGCGTTGATCATCAGAGCTCACCGTTGTTTTAATTCTTAATTCTTTTATTTTTGTTTGCGAGGCGTCGTTTTCTTCGCTTATTAAAATGTCGCTATACTGACCATTAAGTTTAGAAAAGGCACCTAAGTCCTCGTTCCATGTACCAGACATTTGTTGATGACCAATATCTATACTTATTGATGGTGTTTGATTATCGTCTAAGCGTTTTAGGGGGGTCGGTATAGCTATTGCTACGTTCCATTCTTTAGGGTTCTCCGTCGGTGAGATGTTTAACCCCATAATGCCGATTTTTGTTGTGGAGCTTTTGCTTTCTTCTTTTTTGCGGTTTGTTGTCACCACAGAGATATCGGGAAGTGTTACAGCATAATATGTTGAGGCTTTTTCAACTTGAATCTCTCCATCTGTTATAAATTTTCGGTTGGTCGAACTATTGGCTTCTTTTTGCTCATTTAGTATTTTTTGTACGATAGATTTCACTTTTTCAGCGCCTTCATCGTTTATCGGTGCTTTGGCAAGGGCTTCTGATTGGATAAAAATTAAGAAAATAGCTAAAAATGATAGAAGGCGCATAAGTGTCTCCAGACAGGTTCTTTGATAAGTCGAATTGATTTGTCGATAATCTTAACAGTTTTTTTGCCTATTCCAAAGGCTTAATGCCGATTTCTCTTGTTTTTTTCGGCGGGTTTAGTTACGTAATGGCATGGTTTCTACTTTGATTATAAATTCTGACCCAAAGCAGCTACGTTTGGCTGAAAACGGCGATATTACTTGGCAAAAAGACGTAACAAACCCGCTTCCGGGTGAAAAAGTTGCGGTTATCACGAAAGGTGAGAGTGTCGTTTCGCCGCAAATTATTTTGGAAGATAATGCCCTAACGCAAGCCGAAGCGAACAATGGTTTAGCGGAGTATGTTCAAAACTGGTTGAATTTTTATGTTCGCGAAGGACTGGAGCCGTTATTTCGTTTACAGGACGAAGCGTTGACTGCGGAGCCTGTGAAGAATATAGCGCAAAAACTATTTGATGGTTTGGGTATTCTTCCACGTGAAGAGTTGCAAGCAGATATTGATCAAATGGATGATGATATGCGTCAGAGCTTACGCCCTAAAAAGTTGCGTTTTGGCCCGTTACTTGTTTATCTTCCTGAACTTAAAAAACCCGCTGCTGTGCGTATGCAGGCATTATTGCTTACACTTTGGAATGATAAATCACTTCCTGCGCAAGTGCCTGCCGATGGAATTGTATCGTTTTCAATTAAAGATAAAGATATTGATGCGGATTATTACCGCGCGATTGGATATCCTGTTTATGGTCCACGTGCGATGCGCGTTGATATGTTAGATCGTGTTGTTTGCGCTGTGTATGATAGTGCCAAAGACGGCAAGTTTATGGCGCAGCATCAAATGGCTGAATGGCTTGGCAGTAATATTGAAGACCTTTACCTCATTCTTGAAGCAATGGGGCATAAGAAAATTTCTGAACCTACGCTAAAAGAAGATGAAGGTGAAAAAACTATTGAAGCCTCAGGTGTAAAAAGCGATGACAAAGAAGTAACTGAAGCTGAAGCGACTGATAAAGTACAAGAGCAAGCAAAGCCAGATCTTGCTATTTTTGCTTTAAAGCGCGGTAAGGCCAGCCAAAAATCTGCAATAGGCGGCGCAGTTCATAATAAGAAAAAAGATCTTTCTGGATTTTCTAGTAAGCCAAAAAAGAAGTTTAAACCTAAGGGTAAACGTTCTAATGAACATAAAGAGCCACGCGAACGCGTTTACAAAGCTGAGGCGAAGACAAATCCAGAAGACAATCCTTTTGCAATTCTTGGTCAGTTAAAAGTCGCAAATAAAGACGATTAGGAAAATGCGTCTTTTTATCGTTATTATCGGTTTCTATGTAGCAATGTTATTGCCACAGCCCGCTTTTGCACAAAGCGCCGAACCTCTTATTTCAAGCGCGTATCTTTATGAGGTGTGCAAGCGTGATGGCGAAGGTAATGAGGTTATACTAAATGGAAATGTAACCTGTCAGTCTTATATCGCGGGTGTTTTGGATTACCACAATATGTTGCAGTCATTAGGCACATCGCCGAATGTTGATATATGCGTTCCAGCAGGAATGAAGCTAAAAGATTTACAGGAAATCGTTTGGCATTACTTGGACAGAAACACGCAACATGATGCTTTTGTCGCGGCTCCTGCTGTGACGCTAGCACTTCATAAAATATTTCCATGTAAGAAAGCTAAAAAGAAAAAGTAAAGCTTACTTTCGTTCGATAGAGATTAGCTCAAAGCCCGACCAATCAACAATTTTTTCTATTTGAACGTCTTTGATGCGCTGTCCATTCTTTTGAACGAGCATGCCTTCACCTGTTTCCCAATCAATAGAAGTCGATTCTAGAGTATCTTCTTTAGAGAATTTTTTTATCAATGTGTCGGCGCATGGTTCACATGTCATACCCTCTATTTTAAGATAGACAACATCACTGGAGGGCGTTGTTGAGCAGGCAGTTATTGGCATAAGAAGAAGTAGGCTTAAAATGAGTGCTTTTATCATGAAGTTCTCCTAATATTCACGGTGAATTGAAAAATGAACGAGATCAATAAGTGTTTGTTTTAACGGGCTATTTGGAATGATGCTCAAGGTATCGATTGCTTTTTGACCAAAATTATCGGCGAGATCTAAACCTTTTTGAAGTGCGCTATGCTTGTGGATGAGCGCTTGAGCATGCTCTAAATCGCCATCCTTTTGATCGCGTGCGCCAAGGGTGCGTGTCCAAAACTCTTTTTCTTCTTCATTTGCTGCCTCTAAAGCAAAAAGAATAGGCGCTGTAATTTTTCCTTCACGGAAATCATCGCCGATAGTTTTGCCGAGTTTTTGACGATCTGCATCATAATCCAAAACATCATCGGCAACCTGAAAGGCCATACCAAGCGCCATGCCGTAATCACGCAAGGCTTTTGTTGTGTCCGCGTCTTTACCCGCAATAACAGGCCCTACTTCACAGGCAGCAGCAAAAAGAGAGGCTGTCTTTCCTTCGATAACGGAGTGGTATTCTTCCATCGTTGTTTCAAGATTGCTTTGTGTCACGAGTTGTTGCACTTCGCCTTCTGAAATAATGGCAGAAGCCGTTGATAGAATGCGTAAAACTTCCAACGACCCATCAGAGACCATGAGTTGAAAGGCGCGAGAGAAAAGAAAATCACCAACAAGAACGCTGGCTTCATTGCCAAAAACAACATTGGCGGATTCCTTGCCGCGACGTTCGACGCTGTCATCAACAACATCATCATGCAGAAGCGTTGCGGTATGAATAAATTCAACGGAAGCGGCCAAAAGATGCGCACGCTCCATGTTGCCGCCACATAATTTTGTTACGGCTAAAGTTAAAAGGGGGCGAATACGCTTACCACCAGAGGCAATGAGATAGCTTGCAAGATGCGGGATAAGCGGCACATCAGATTGCATGTGATCAAGGATCAAACTATTGACGGCTTTCATATCCAGAGCCAGTTCGGCCTGTAATTGATCAAGCGGACTTGTTTTTATGTCGATTTTAGGGTTTAAACTTGTCATCGTAAGAACAGTTTAAAGCGCAAAAAAGCTTATGGCACAAGAAATAACCGTCCTTGATAAACAAGTTCGTCTGAAACAGGCGAAAAACGGCTTTCGAACATCAATGGATAGCGTCATGTTGGCGGCGGCCTGCCCGATTAAATCAGGGCAGACGCTTCTTGATATGGGATGCGGGGTGGCAAGCGCTGGGCTTTGTGTTCTTTTCCGTGTGAAAGATGTTTCACTAATCGGTGTTGATATTCAAGAGGATCATGTTGCGTTAGCCATTGAAAACGCGGCGCTTAATAGTATGTCGGATAACGCAGAGTTTATTTGTAGTGATGTGCGTTTCTTTAAGCATGAGAAAGGATTTCACCATATTGTGTGTAATCCGCCGTACCTTGAAACGGGCGCTCATTTACGCTCACCTCATGATGCAAAAGCAACGGCTATGGGGCATGAGGGGGATCTAAAAACGAAAGATTGGGTGGTCAATGCGGCAAGGCTTTTAAAGCCTGAAGGCACACTGACGATGGTTCATGAGGCTGGTAAAGTGGATCGAATATTACAGGCCATGGAGGGGCGTTTCGGCGCGATTGAGATTATTCCGTTGTGGCCAAAGCCTGAGAAGGTGGCAAAGCGCGTTATTATTCGCGCCGTTAAAGGGCGGAAAAGCCCACTCATACTTCATAGTGGTCTGATCTTGCATGATCAAGGCGGTCAATATACTGTTGAAGCAGAAGAAATTCTAAGAGAAGCGAAAGGATTACGCTTATGCTAAATTCATTAACGTTCTTTTTAATGGGTGTCCTAGCGATATCTGAAAAAGATATTACGCAGGATTATGTTTTTAAGAATATGGGGCTTTGGATGCACCCTAGCCAGCAATATGTGGTGCGCTTGCACGGTTGTGAAGACGGTATGTGCGGTACGGTTGCGTGGGTTGCGGAGAGTGCTGTGAAGTATGATGTGAATAATAAAGATGTGGCTTTTCGCGGGCGTCCTTTGTGTGGCCTTCGAATTGTGAACGGTCTTGCCACAGATGGACACGTGAATATCTATAAAAAAGGCAAGATGTATCGAACCGATAATGGAACAACCACGAGTGTGAAGGCGTCTTATCTCAGTAGTGACGAGGTGCAGATGCATAGCTATCAAGGTGTATCGATGATAGGCGATACGCAAGTTTGGCTCCGTGTAAATGAAAAAGATTATCCGCCTTGTACGCCTGTTACGCCGCTTCCTGTTGCTTTAGAACAAAAGCAGGAAGAGAGTCTTTCAGCGTTTGTAGAGAAGACTGTATCACAACCTTTTACTAACGTTGATAGTACAGCTTTTTCCGAACCCGTTGTTTTAACACCTCTGGTTTCTCCAGCCCCAACGAATACCCAAGTCGTTAAAGCTGTTTCTAAAGATGCGGTGCAAACTGTAACAACAAACTCTAATTTTAAAACACGAGTCATAAATGCGCCCAAAGCGGTATCCCAGTCCTCAAAAAAATTAGAACAACAAACGCCACGCGTTTTAACGCTGGAAGTGGTTGAGTAGATAAAAAATGAATTTTATTAAAATTAAAAAATACTTATCGAGTATTCCTTACATTAGTTCCGCCTTTAAAATGAAGCCAATGGTTTCTGTGGTGCGTATGGCGGGGGTTATTGCCGATAGTTCACAAATGCGCAAAGCGGGGATCAATCAACAAAAATTTTCTAAGATTATAGATAAAGCTTTTGATGTTCCTGATGTAAAAGCTGTAGCGCTTGTCATCAATTCACCGGGAGGTGCGCCTGCGCAATGCTCGCTTATTTCATCGCAAATTCGCGCTCTCTCAGAAGAAAAAGAAGTGTCTGTTTTTGCATTTGTGGAAGATGTCGCTGCTTCGGGCGGATATTGGCTTGCTTGTTGCGGTGATAAAATTTACGCACAAAATTCGTCTATCGTTGGATCAATTGGTGTGATATCGGCGAGTTTTGGTTTAGAAGATTTTATCAAGCGCCATGATATTCATCGTCGCGTTTATACTTCCGGAAAAGATAAATCATTTCTTGATACGTTCACGTCAGAAAAAACGTCTGACGTAACTCGCCTTAAAAATTTACAAGAAAATATCCATGATGATTTTAAGTCGTGGGTAAAAGAACGTCGTGGAGATCGCCTTAATGGAACGGATACTAAACTTATGGAAGGGGCATTTTGGACAGGTGTGAATGCAGAAGAGTTTGGATTGATTGATGGTATTGGTGATATGAAATCTATTATGAAAGAAGAGTTCGGAGATGATGTAAAATTTATCGACTTTGACGCAGAAAAAAAGGGTCTTTTTTCATTGTTACCATTTATGGAGGCAAGAGCACCTATGCATGGTGAAATGGTTGTTGAGGCACTGGATGCCGTTGAAACGCGTGGCTATTGGACGCGTTATGGGCTGTAATTATGATTGAGCTGAGAGAGGCGACGATTGAAGATATTCCAGCCCTTTATGTATTGTACGGTGCGATGGGCAAGAGTGATAAAGGATATTTTGAAAGTTGTTTTGATAAAGGTTTTATTATTTTAATAGCATCAAGAGAAGACCAGGATGTTGGCTTTACAATTCTTAATTTCTCGCCTAAATACGCGCTTTATAAAAAACTCGATATTCCAGAAATTCAAGATTTGAACGTTATTCCAGATGCGCGTCAAAAAGGTATCGCAACAACAATAGTCAATAAATGTGAAGAGATGGCAGAAGCAGCAGGAAAATCTCAGATTGGAATTTCTGTACCGCTTAATAAATCTTATGGTCCTGCACAGCGTTTATATATTAAGCTTGGCTATATGCCAGATGGGAATGGTATTACTTACGACCGGGAGCCGGTGAAGAAAAACTGCCACTATGCCCCAGACGACGATTTATGCCTGATGATGCTGAAGGATTTGTAGCTTGATAGCGTGATGTTGTTATATGTTGAATGGCATCCGCATATATTTCTTTTAAGTTTTTAAAGGCTTCTTCCGCGTTTTCTGACTCTATACCCTTAATCCAGTCTCGCAGTTCAGCATATTGTGTTTGTACAGAAGTTAGATGATGTAGAGCTATATCAAAAGCGCGTCTGTCCTGTGGGCGTGTGGTTATGCTTCCCCTACGATGTATGCTGCCATAAAGATCGCGATCTGATGATAGGGCGTTTACGGTGTCATTTAAGGCATGCACTATCGTGATAAAATTACTGATTTGGCTATACGTTGGACTACCCACAATCACGCCGGTATTTCCAAATACAGCTTTTGTTGCTTTTCTTAAATCGGCAGGAGTATTTATCATTTTTTAATTTTATCATTTTTTAATTTATTTACGGATACATAAGATAATAAAAATGTTTATGTCAATTATTTTATATGTTTTTGAACGGCTTTAAAACTGGATTTTCAGGTAAAAATCGTTAAATTCATAGATATTCACGATTCATCAACTAACGGCAATCAAAAGGGCGCCGAGAATGGGTAAAGCAATGACTAAATGGGTGTACAATTTCGGTAAAGAAACAGATGGTAAAGCGGATATGCGCAATCTTTTGGGCGGCAAGGGCGCTAATTTGGCAGAGATGTCCTCGATTGGCCTTCCTGTTCCTCCAGGCTTTACGATTACGACTGAGGTCTGCACAGCCTTTTACGATAATGACAAAAACTACCCCGAAGAATTAAAAGCGCAAGTTGAAGCGTCCTTAAAAACGATTGAAGAGCAAATGGGGATGGGCTTTGGCGATGCGAGCAACCCGCTTCTTGTTTCTGTTCGATCTGGCGCGCGTGTTTCGATGCCTGGTATGATGGATACGGTTCTTAATCTTGGCCTTAACGATCAAACGGTTGAAGGTTTGGCTACTAAGGCGGGTGATGAGCGTTTTGCTTGGGATTCATACCGCCGCTTCATTCAAATGTACGGCGATGTCGTTATGGGGCTAGATCACCATGATTTTGAAGGTATTTTAGAGCAGCATAAGCGTGATATGGATGTATCAGAAGATACGGCGATTACTGCTGATGGCTGGAAAGGCGTTGTTTCACAATATAAAGAGCTGATTCAGCGTGAGCTTGGTCGTCCATTCCCAGAAGACCCGCATGAACAGCTTTGGGGCGCTGTTGGCGCCGTGTTTAGTTCATGGATGATCCCGCGCGCTATTACGTATCGTAACATCAATGATATTCCATCTGACTGGGGTACTGCGGTCAATGTACAATCTATGGTATTTGGTAATATGGGCGATGATTGCGCTACTGGTGTTGCTTTTACACGTGATCCATCAACGGGCGAAAATTACTTCTATGGTGAATATCTTGTGAATGCACAAGGGGAAGACGTTGTGGCTGGTATTCGTACGCCGCAATCGCTTACAATCAAAGGGCGTGAAAAAGAAGGTAGTGATGCACCCTCTATGGAAGAAATCATGCCAGAAGTGTTCACGCAATTAGATGATGTACGCCATATTTTAGAAAAGCATTACAAAGATATGCAAGATATCGAGTTCACTGTTCAGCAAGAAAAGCTTTACATGCTTCAAACACGGACAGGGAAACGCACTGCGGCGGCTGCACTTAAGGTTGCCGTTGATATGGTTGACGAAAAACTGATTGATGAAAATGCGGCGCTTCTTCGTTTAGAACCATCCGCTTTGGATCAACTTCTTCACCCGACACTTGATCCAGATGCAGTGAAAAATATTATTGCGAAAGGTCTTCCAGCTTCCCCGGGTGCGGCGGCAGGTATAGCTGTATTTTCTGCAGATGATGCCGAAGCACGTGCTAATAATGGGGAGCAAGTTATTCTTTGCCGCGTTGAAACATCACCTGAAGATATTCATGGCATGCACGCCGCAAACGGTATTTTAACAACGCGCGGTGGTATGACTTCTCATGCGGCTGTTGTGGCGCGTGGTATGGGTAGAGCTTGTGTGGCAGGCGCTGGAGAGATTGCGATTGATTACAAGGCAAAAACATTAAGCGTTGGTGATACCGTTGTAAAAGAGGGAGACCTTCTGACGATTGATGGCGGCGCAGGTGAAATTATGCTCGGCGCAGTTGATACAATTCAGCCAGCACTTTCAGGTGATTTTGAAACAGTGATGAGCTGGGCGGATAATGCGCGCCGGATGAAAGTGCGTACCAATGCGGAAACGCCGCTTGATGCGAAGACCGCCGTTGAGTTTGGCGCAGAAGGTATTGGTCTTTGCCGGACTGAGCACATGTTCTTTGAGCCAGATCGTATTCAGCATGTTCGTGAAATGATTTTTGCGGCAGATAAAGCAGGACGTGAAGAAGCGCTTGCAAAATTACTTCCTGAACAACGTAAAGATTTCACAGAGCTATTTGAAATTATGAACGGACTGCCAATTACAATTCGCTTACTTGACCCACCATTGCATGAGTTCTTACCACATTCAGAAGAAGATGTTGCTAATTTTACAAAGCAGGCAGGGTTGGATGCAGCGTTTGTAAAACGTCGTCAGGATGAACTTCATGAAGCAAACCCAATGTTAGGACACCGTGGCTGTCGTTTGGCGATTACGTATCCTGAAATTTGCGCGATGCAAGCCCGCGCAATCTTTGAGGCCGCTGTTGAAACGGATGCCATTCCAGAAGTGATGATCCCGCTTATCATCGGTAAAGAAGAATTAAAAATTCTAAAAGATATTGTCGTAGCGCAAGCCGAAGCTGTTTTTGCTGAAAAAGGGAAGAAGGTTGAGTATCTTGTCGGGACAATGATTGAGATGCCCCGTGCGGCCTTGATGGCTGATGATGTTGCAACGGAAGCAGAATTTTTTAGCTTTGGTACAAATGATCTGACGCAAACAACAATGGGGATGAGCCGCGATGATGCGGCGAAGTTCCTGCCAGAATATGTGGAACAAGGAATTTTAGAAAAAGACCCATTCCAAACGCTGGATAAAAATGGTGTTGGTCAATTGGTTGATATGGCTTGTCAACGTGGACGAAGTGCACGACCAGATATTAAGCTCGGCGTTTGTGGAGAGCACGGCGGAGATCCATCTTCTATCGCATTCTTTGAAAGCTGTGGTTTGGATTATGTTTCTTGTTCACCATACCGTGTGCCAATCGCACGCTTGGCAGCCGCGCAGGAGGCTATCAAGCAGGGAAAGTCTAACGCCGCTCTAAAGAGTGAAAAGGCTAAAAAAGCGGCTTAGTTAGTTTATTTTTGTAACGTTTGCCTGTGTCGTACGAATGACACAGACCCGTAGATATTTAATGAAAGAAAAATGATGAACCACGACATTACCCATTACGTTAAAAATCGCCATACAACGAAAGCCTACGATCCAAATAAAAAAATATCCGCGGAAGATATTGAAAAGGTTAAAGAGCTTTTACGCTATAGCGCTTCGAGTACGAACGCACAGCCTTGGCATTTTATTTTGGCTTCAACAGATGAAGGCAAAAAGCGTATTACAAAAGGCACAGAAGAAAAATATCCGTTTAATACACCTTCTATCTTAAATGCATCTCATGTTGTTGTGTTCTGCAGTAAGTTAGAAATGGATGACGCACACCTGCTTAAAGTTTTAGAACAAGAAGAAAAAGACAATCGTTATACTGCGGATCCATCGTTTAAAGGGCAAATGGATGGCGCACGTAAAATGTTCGTTAATTTGCACAAACATGATTACAAAGATGTTCAACATTGGATGGATAAACAAGTTTATCTTAATATTGGTGCGTTTTTGTTAGGGGTCTCAACGCTCGGTATTGATGCAACGCCGATGGAAGGTATAGATGTTAAAGCCATTGATGAAGAATTTGGTCTAAGAGAGCAAGGCTACACAAGCCTCGTCGTCGTGCCTATTGGTTATAGCGATGCAAAAAATGACTATAACGCAGAGCTTCCAAAATCACGCCTGCCGTATTCTGAAATTCTGACTGAGGTTTAACTCAACAGTAAATTAAACGGTGTTTTATCGCCCACGGGGCGATGAAGCACAACCATGCCAGCGGCTTCGCCAGCTTTTACGCCAAGAGGGTCGTCTTCTACGACAAGGCAGTTTGCAGGCGGCACTTTTCCGCCTGTCTTATCTTCCATTGTCTTTAGTGCCGCAAGATATGGCGCAGGTTCGGGTTTGCGTCCTTCATAATCTTCCTTACATAGAACGAATTCAAAGAAGGGGGCCAATTTTTTTGCTTTTAATGCTGCCATGACGGAACGGCGTCTTCCGTTTGAAACGACAGCTTGTGGCACGCCATTTTTCTTAAAATTTTCGAGAGCATCTAAAACACCGCTGCGTACTTCAATTTCATCAATATGATCAAAATACCATTGATCTATGGCGTCGAGGTAATTTTCTTGGCTCATCTCTAACCCAAGTTTTTCACGCATCCATGTCCAGTTTTGAACGCCGTTATTCTCATACACGTCTTTGCGATATTTTTCATCCAAAGTCATGCCGAGGTTTTTTAATGTTTCAACGTGTTTGCGCCAATGGTGCTCTGCGGTTTCAACCAGCGTATTGTCACTATCCCAAAATACGTATTGAATTTGATGGGCCATTCTTGAGTTCCTCTATTACTGCATCGTTAATGACGGCTAAACCTGTATTACCACAGGAAGAGCGCATATTACCAATGAGTTTTCCGTTAAGATGAATATCGGAGTAGGGCGCAGGAAGAGGGCTGTCACTTGTGATCGTGTAGAGATGTTTCTTCCCAAGTCCGCGATGGTGCATACGCGCGGTGAGTTCTTGACCCATATAACACCCTTTATCCCAATCAAGTCCGTTGAATTGATCAATACGACATTCCATGAGCGTTGATTTTGTAATTTTCATGTCGCGAGAGCCATCGGGAATACCAAGAGCAATACGCTCTTTATCCCATTCCTCGAACGGTGCTTCTGGTAGGTCAGGTTTGTCGAATGTGCGGCGCCCCATTTTAAAATGACGTGGGTCTGGTAGTCCAATTTCTTCATCACCAAAGACGGCATAAACAGGGTGGGTATGCTCGACGGATAAAAATATATCAGAGCGTAGGCGGTATTTATTAAGGCGTTCATATAGATCATCGGCACGCTCTGTGCCTTCGCAATCTAGTAATAAGAAGCCATCACCTTCAATCACAAAAAAGTCATGTAAAAAGCGCCCTTGCGGGGTAAGAAGGCAATTATAGAGAATTTTTTCTTCTTTTGCTTTTTGCACATCATTGCTGGTTAACCCTTGTAGGAAATCATATCGGTCTTTGCCTTCTACATGGATAAGGCCGCGATTTTGTAATGTGCAGTAAAATGCTTTTGACATGCTCTATTCTTATCTTTCTAATAGCGGATATGAAAGTGCTTTTTATTACATCGACACGTTTGGGTGATGGAATTCTATCCACGGGATTGCTTGATCATATTTTGCGAGAGTATCCTTCGGCGAAAGTGACAGTGGCTTGTGGGTGGCTTCCTGTGAGCATATTTGAAGGTTTTCCAAATGTTGAACGCATAATTGAGATGAAAAAGAAAAAGTGCCATGGTCATTGGATTGATTTATGGAAGGCTGTCGTTGGAACCAAATGGGATATGGTTGTTGATTTGCGTGATAGTGCCGTATCGCGCCTTATATTTGCAAAGAAACGCTATATTTTCAGTAAACATATTGATCAAACAAAACATAAGGCTGTGCAGGCTGCGCAAGTTATGAAGTTGACAGGTGTGCCTGCGCCAAAACTTTATTTTACGGGCACGCAAAAAGTAGTTGCTGATAACCTTATTCCAGAAGGCAGTCCCGTGATTGCTGTTGGACCATCGGCGAACTGGATTGGCAAGACATGGCCAGCGGAGCGCTTTATTGAGGTTATCGCGTGGCTTACATCTGCTGAAGGTTTGTTTCCAGATGCGCGTGTTGCTGTTTTTGCGGCTCCTGGTGAAGAAGAGCAGGCAAGGCCTGTCCTTGAAAGTGTGCCAGCGGCGCGCCGTATAGATGGAATAGCAAAAGGAACACCTGGGGAGGTGGCGGCATCTATTGCCCGATGTAATTTTTATATAGGTAATGATAGCGGCCTTATGCATGCAGCGGCTGCGGCTGGCGTGCCGACTTTGGGGCTTTTTGGGCCGAGTTATCCGCACCTTTACGCGCCCTATGGGGATCATTGCGCGATTGCGCAAACGCCCGAAACTTTTGATCAACTTATTGATTTTGAAGGATATTCTGCCAAGACACTTGACAAAACATTGATGGATACGTTACAAACCTCACAAGTTATTGACATAATAAAAAATAATTTTAAGGGTGTGAAGAGTGCCACTGATATCCACGTTAAAGAAGCTACACAAGCGCCAAGCGGCTAGTGTCCAAAATTTTCTGGATACGCCTTCTATTGTATATATATCTCAACGTTTTCCTCAAACACATCAGGCGAGTGTTAATTATTGGAATGATTGGATTCCATATGCTCCTCAGGAAATAGCTAAAATTTTTGAAGAAGAATGTCTTGATGGGTTTGAGTTACATATAACACCGAATACTTATGGAGAATTTGTTTTTACGTTAGAACAAGAAGGCGTAGGAAAAAGAAAGCAAACATATAATTTTCAATATGGTTTTACAAAAGACTCATGGACATTTTTTGAGGAGAATCATAGAGGTGGAAGAATAGGCCGTAAAATGGCGATGCGTTTTATGGAGCTTGACGTTGCTTTTGGTATCAAAAAGATGAAGCAGGATGCAGGAAAACTTTTAGGCGCATATGTTTGGGCGGCTATGGGGTTTAATATATCTAAAGATAATCCAAAAGATGTAGACTTGGCACTACTAAATAGTCAAATGGTTTTAGCTCGTTTAGAAGGATTACGTTCATTTTTGCCTCTTACTGAATTTGCGAGAGCTCAAATTCATGCACAGGGCACCAATGTAGATGATATGTATCATTTAGCTCATCGCAATTTTGATTTATCGAGTATAGATATCGATTGGGATGCCGTACAACTGGGCGTTGCAAAGAGCCTAATAACATCACTGGCAGGTTTAGATCGAGAGGGTGCGGAGTGTATTGCGGGTGAAGAAGTTGATAGAATGAAGCCTATAATTAGCTTTTCAAAAGCAGCAGGGCAGGCGGCTAAATTAGGGAAAATAGCGCTTGTCGGGCGTAGCTGGCCATCTGTCGTTAACTATCGTGATGATCAGCAAATGATACGTGTTCAAGAATATGGTGGAAATTTTAAAACAGCACAATTGCTATTGAATCGTTAGCATAACTACTCATTCAGATTTTCATACTTGTTCGGCGCTGAAGAATAGGGGCTTGGATGAACCGAAGTTACATTCTCACGATCACTGTAAGATGATTTTTCTTTGTAACGGCCTGTATTTTTCAAATAATCTTCGCGTGCCTTATCAATATCTGTGTGTGATAAATAATCAACACGCTCCCAACCTTTTGCATACATGCATGTTTCAAAGTCATGGTAGTCGAGATGTTCGGCATAAAGATATCCGTCACGCTCTGGCGTATCCCATTCATCTAACTCTCTTTGTGCTGCGGTACGATCTTCTAGTGAATTGCCACTATTATAATTTGTAGGCATTGCCTTACGAATAGCGCCCAAATTCTGTAATTCTTTAATCTCGTTAGAACAGCTGGCAATATCAAGATGTAACATTTGTTGTGCTTTTGCACCGCGCATATAAAGCGCAGAGCTAGCAGTTTTTCTTTGCCAATAGCGTGCATCTTCTAATTTTGGAGAAAACGTCGAGCAAGCGGATGTTGCCATGAGGACAGATACAGAACCAAGAAGGAGAAGTTTTTTAGACATTATTGAACAAACCTTGTGAATCATTGCGTTATTAACAATAGCAGGGCGGGCGGGGGCGCTCAATGCTCTATTGCTTCTGATTTGGCTCCATCCACCATGTTTCTAGAACTATGCCGTATAAGGGCACTGTTTCAGGGCGTTTTAACGGCTTCCAATAGGCTATATAATCATTTGGATTATAATAGGTTGGAACGAAATAAGTACCTGATTGTAGCTTTTTATCGAGGGTTTGAGCCAATTTTTGGAGCTCTGCGCGTGTTTTGGCTGTTGGAATGCTACGGGCTAGATCATCAATTTTAGGGTCACAAATGCCGGCATAATTCCACCGAGATGGCGTTGTGGCGCTTTCACAGCTCCAATAAAGATATTGCTCTGTTCCAGGGGAAAGCGTTGAATTCCAATGATAGAGGATCATATCATAATCATAATCATTAAGGCGGGCGCGATAGGCCGCCGTATCCATGACGCGCACATTGGCAACGATGCCAAGTTTTTTTAATGAGCGTGTAAAAGAGAGAGCTAGTTTTTCTGCAGAAGGTGTATCTGTTAAAATTTCAAACGAAAGTTCTTCGCCCGTTGTTTTATGAATACGAATCCCATCTTTGATTATCCAGCCTTCTTCTTTTAAAAGATTTGTGGCAATACGCATTTTATGACGAGGATCAGTCGTTACTTTCTCATGCATATCGTAATAGCTTAAATCGGTATTCGGGAAGAAACTTTTGCCTTGTGAATATTGTCCGTAAAAGAAATTCTTATTAGCCCAGTCAAAATCAAAAGAAAGCTTGATCGCTTGGCGGACTCTAATGTTATCAAAAGGCGGGCGTCGCGTGTTGAATATAAAGCCACGTATTTTTTCGGCGCGGCCATGTTTTAAATCTTCTTTGATAACTTTGCCATTTGTAACAGCGTCAAAATCATAAGAGTTATTCCAGCTCCCTGCGTCCCATTCGCGACGAAGTGAAAGATCCCCTTTTTTAAAGGCTTCCAGAGCCACAGTGTTGTCCCTAAAGTAATCATAAGTAATTTCATCAAAGTTATGGTGACCTTTGTTTGTAAGGAGGTTCTTACCCCAGTAATCTTTAACACGTTCGTAAATGATGCGTTTTCCTGCATCAATATCTTTAATGCGGTAGGGGCCACTTCCAAGGGGGGGTGTAAGCGTTGTTTTATCAAATTCTTTGTCTTGCCAATAAGATTTGGAAAGGACGGGCATCATTGCCAAAATCATCACAGTTTCGCGATCATAATCGCCGCTTAAAGAAAATTTTATTGAATGCTTGTTAATAATATTGGCAGTTGCCAGCTGATAAATGCGCCGCATATTAGGACGACCCATTTTACGTAGCGTTTTAAATGAGAATAAAACATCTTGTGAAGTGATTGGTGATCCATCATGAAAGCGCGCATTCTCATTTAAGTTAAAAGTAATGCTAGAGCGATCTTCTGGAACGTTAATGCTCTTTGCTATGAGAGGATAAAGCGTAAAAGGCTCTCCCCATACGCGCGCCATGAGGCGGTCAGTTGTTAGGCTTAACCCTTGTGCGGCATTGCCCTTAATTGTGTGCGGGTTAAGCGTATCAAATGACCCTGTTGCCGATTGTTTTAATGCGCCGCCTTTGGGGGCGTTAGGGTTGGCATAGTCAAGATGTGTCGCACGGGCATTATATTTGGGTGTACCAACCATAGACAGGCCGAATAATTCTTCGGCCTGTGCGGTGAAGGGAATAGTAAGAAAACAGAGAAGGAGGAATATCCTTCTCATTTTTTATGCTGCTTTCTTTTGTAGAAGTGTTGATAGTTCAACTTCTGGGCGAGGGCCCATATGACTGATGACTTCGGCTGCGGCAATCGAGGCAATGCGTCCGCACTCTTCCATGCTTAAACCCTCGGTATAACCGTATAAGAAACCAGCAGCATAAGCATCGCCAGCACCTGTCGTATCAACAACTTGTGCAACAGGCTCTGCATCAATACGGTAAGCTTGTCCGCTATTGATAATGATTGAACCTTTTTCACTACGTGTTATGGCTGCAATAGCACATTCTCTTTCAACACGCTGTAGCGCGCCATCAAGGTCTTGTGTTTCATAAAGTGAGATCAACTCGTCCTCATTGGCGAATAAAATATCAACGTGATTTTGAACAAGATCTTTGAAGGCTTCACGATGGCGGTCAACACAGAATGGATCGGATAGTGTCAGTGACACTTGATGGCCAGATTCGTGAGCAATACGGGCGGCTTTTATGAAAGCTTCCATCGCTTGTGGTGGATCATAAAGATACCCTTCAAGGTACGTGACTTTGGCATCTGAAATAAGATCTTCGTTGATGTCATCGGGTGTTAGCTCAACGGCGGCACCAAGGAATGTATTCATTGTGCGTTCACCGTCTGGTGTCACCAAAATCATACAGCGCCCTGTAGGCGTACTATCTTCTAAAGGCATGGTGCTGTAGTGAATATTTTCTGATTTTAAGCTGTCTGCAAAGGATTGGCCTAATCCGTCATTACTGACTTTACCAACATAAGCTCCTTTGCCACCTAATGAAGCAAAACAAGCCATGGTGTTTCCTGCAGAACCACCAGCCATTTTTACTGGCTCATTCATTTCTGTATAAAGGCTCAATGCGCGTTTTTCATCAATAAGATTCATCGATCCTTTTTTCATGCCGTGTGCTTCATCCTGCGCGGCGATATATTCTTCGTTCGTATGGGCTAATAGATCAACAAGAGCGTTTCCGATTGTGATCAAACCATATTTAGGTGTGGTTGCCATAAAATATCCTTACTTTGTCTATAGTTATACGTTATTGAAATTCTTAAATACTGTTTTATAGTATCGGCACATAAAGGCAAGAGTTAGACAAAAGAGATAAAGAAGTAATGACATATAAAAAATCATCAAAAACAGACGGGGCGACAATACGGACACAAATGATTGCTACGGCGCTGGATCTTGCAGCTGATGGACAGTGGGAGATGATTGATTTGTCTGATATTGCCGAGCAAGCAGGGGTGTCTTCAGTTGATGCTTTGGAATTATTTGATGAAAAGACAGATATTTTGGCCGCTTATGATCGCATTGTTAATCGGCACGCTATTGAAGAAGTCGATTTGAGTGATGATTTGCCATGCAGAGACAAGCTTTTTGATCTTGTGATGGCACGTTTTGATATTTTGAATGAAAACAGGGGGGCGCTACTGAATATTTTGGGAAGTTTTAAAGGCGACCCAAAAGAAGCGTTGTTAAGCTTCCCACACTTAGGTAAATCTATGGCACGTCTACTAGATGCTTCTGGGCTTCAGACAAACGGTATCTCTGGCGCGCTTCGCGTGACAGGAATGGTTGGGCTTTATCTCTATGTCGTAAAAACGTGGAAAGAAGACGAAAGCGCGGATATGGGGAAAACCATGGTGACGCTTGATAAGGGGCTCGACAAATGTCAGATGTTCAATGCGTCTATTTTGGATAGATTACCATGTTCTTAAAAGTAAAATCGTTGTCAAAAGATCCTCGCTATTTTCAGATTTTAACGCTTTCAAGCTTGCTCGCCTTTCTTTTCTTTCTTTATGATTTTGCACCGTCAATTGAAATTTTACCGTTAGTGATTGGTAGCGCGCTGTTAACGCAGTATGCCTTAACAAAATATTTTAAAATTCCATTTTATGATTTTAGATCACCACTGATTACAAGCCTATCCCTTTGTTTGTTATTTAAAGGGGCGGCAATATGGCTTTATCCATTAGCGGCTGTTTTGGCAATTGGATCAAAATTTCTTATTCGTAGCGATGACAAACATATTTTTAATCCGGCAAATTTTGGTATTGTCAGTCTTCTTATTCTCTTTCCTGATATGGTTTGGATATCACCGGGACAATGGGGCAGCGCTCTATGGTTAGGGCTTGCGCTGGCAGCGTTCGCAATTATTGTGCTGATGACGGCGCGCCGCGGTGATATGACGCTAATGTTCTTGGGGAGTTGGATTTTCTTTGTTTTTGGGCGCGCTCTATGGCTTGGTGATCCACTATCTATACCAATTTTATCGATGCAAAGTGGCGCTCTCCTTATTTTTGCCTTTTTTATGATATCTGATCCTAAATCGACACCTGATCATATCGGCGGGCGCGCGATATTTGCATTTGCAACGGCGGCTCTGGGATATGTACTTCAATATCATTTTCAGGTGCGTGAAGGATTATTTTTTGCGTTGTTTGTGATGAGCATGACAACGCCGTTAATTGATACATTTTTGAAAGCTAACCGTTACCAATGGAGGAACGCATGATTAGAATTTTCTTAACTCTAACGGCATTCGCACTGATTTTGCCGACAGGGGCGCAAGCCTTTTGTGGTTTTTACGTCGCAAAAGCAGATGCTGAATTATTTAACGAAGCATCAAAGGTCGTCATGAGCCGTGAAGAAGATCGTACCGTCATGACAATGGCAAACGATTTTAAAGGTGATGTAAATGATTTTGCGATTGTTATCCCTGTACCAACAGTAATTACAAAAGGGCAGGTGAATGTTGCCGATAATAAATTGATTGATCATCTTGATGCTTATACCGCGCCGCGTTTAGTCGAATATTATGATGATAATCCGTGTGATCGTAATTTGTATGAAACGATGTCCCGTTCAAGTATGGCACCAACAGCTATGATGGATAGTGCTGGCGCGATGAAAAAGGCAAAGCGTCTTGGCGTGACAATCGAAGAAGAATATACCGTTGGTGAGTATGACATTCTTGTTCTTTCGGCCAAGCAAAGCGATGGCCTGTTTAAATGGCTTAATAGTGAAGGGTATAAGCTCCCAAGCGGCGCAAAGAAAATTCTTGGTAGTTATATCAAACAAG
>PANS01000034.1 GCA_002708415.1 Micavibrio sp.
AAGGCTGCGCGCATAACTTTTTCGCTGTAACGCTCGAATTTACGCGCATCGGAAGGGACACAAGTGACACTGATTTCAACGCTTGTCCGTAAATCATAGACCATCGTATAGCTTGTGAGTTGATAGCATTTTCCTTTCGCGTTTTCGGGGCAACGGCGTGATGCATAAGGCGCTTCGGGGAAAGTGATTTCAAAGTCACAAAAATCGGGTGCGTAACGAACGGATGTGTCTTCCACTTCCTCTTCAGTTTCTTCTTGGAACTCTTCCAAGACGGCGTCAATGGCATCTGTTTCTTGTGCATAAGAAACACAGGAAAGCATTGTCATTGCGAGGAATAAAATGACAAAATAATTTAGAATATAGCTAGAAGATTGCCGCGCTTGTTTCACAAGCTCGCAATGACGGCTTTGGAGTGACGGCTTCATGATTTATTCCAATCGCTTAAGGCTTGAATGTTTTCCTCGCCACTTTCAACGTTTTTGAATTTGGCATTCACATCGTCTTGCGGGTAACAGATTGTTGGGATCATTTTGTTTTTCGCGTATTTATAGTGCTTATCCCACTTTTTAACGGTGTGATAAACTTCAACATTCAGACCTTGTTGACGCAGCGTTTGAGCCGTTTTTATTGCTAAGGCCGCTTCATTTTTGTTTTCTGTATAAACAAGAATATCTGTCGGAGATTTTGGTCCAATGCCTAGTTTCTCTGGGTGTGTTTGACGGATAACATCAAACAGACGTGAAAAGCCAATGGAGATTCCAACACCCGGCAGGTGTTTGTTAATGTACTGACCCGCCAGATCATCGTAACGACCGCCCGAACAAACAGAGCCTTCATATTCAGGAATATCGAGAAGCTGTGTCTCGTATACCGTTCCCGTGTAGTAATCAAGACCGCGGACGATGGAGAGGTCAGCGACAACCGCGCCTTCGGGAAGGTGCGAGAGGTTGTCGAGGACAGATTTAAGTTCGTGAATTCCGTCGATCATGTCTTCATGAGGTATGTCTTCGAGTGGAAATATTGCCTTACTAATACTTGCCTCTAGGGCATTAGAGTTAGAGACTTTTATTTGAGCTATTTTTAGCAGAGTGCTTTTCTCATAACTATCAAGAGGGAACGCGTTAAGCTCTTCTAAAACAGCGTCCTCTCCAATTTTCTCTAGCTTATCTAGAATTCTTAAAATCAGAGTCCCATGTTTCTTTTTTTCAATACCATCTATAAAGCCAAGAAGGATTCTTCTATTAGAAATTCGCAACTGCACGCGACCGATATTGAGGCCTTCAAGGGTTTCATAGATCATGCTTGCGATTTCGGAATCAAATGATAGAGGTAAGTTATCGACATTAATCACATCGATATCACATTGATAGAATTCACGCATGCGGCCCATTTGTGGGCGCTCTCCTCGCCAGACACGTTGCATTTGATAACGTTTAAAGGGGAAAACAAGATCGTTAAAGTGCTGCGCGGTATAGCGCGCAAAAGGCACTGTTTGGTCAAAGTGTAGGGCGAGACGGGATTCTTTATCGCTGTCTTCGTCTTTATGAAGGCGCTCTAGCACATAGATTTCTTTGTCCACTTCACCCTTGGCGAGAAGCACGTCAATTTCTTCAACAGAAGGTGTTTCAATGGAGCAAAAACCATAGCTTTCAAAGGTCTTGCGAATATGGTCGAACCAGCGCTGTTCAGCAAGGCGCTCTTCAGGCAGCCATTCAGGAAATCCGCTAATAGGTTTTGGTTTATATATACTTGCTTTTTTGTTTCTAGGTTTTTCGATCATGAGCTCTTATACCTACAAAGGCGTAAAGGCACAAAGATTTTTTCCCCTCACCCGATTTTTGCATTGCTCCAATCACCCTCTCCCTTGGGGAGAGGGAGGGGCCCATTTTTATGGGAAGGTGAGGGCAAGTTAAACATCAAAAAGACGTTCTAAACGGCTTACAAGCGCATTGGCGAGTTCATCGGCGTCGGAAATGGTCATGGCGCGTGAATAATAGCGCGTGACATCATGACCAATACCAATGGCGGTGAGTTCCACCTGTTTGACGTTTTCAACCCATGCGATGACGTTACGAAGATCTGTTTCCAGCACATTGGCGGGATTAACAGAGAGCGTTGAATCATCAACGGGAGCACCATCAGAAATAACCATCAGGATTTTGCGTTGTTCTTGACGACGGGCAAGGCGGTTATGCGCCCAAACGAGCGCTTCACCATCGATATTTTCTTTTAAAATACCTTCTTTGAGCATGAGCCCTAGATTCTTACGCGAACGGCGGAGCGGCGTATCGGCGCTCTTATATATAATGTGACGCAGATCATTCAAGCGACCAGGGAAGGGAGATCGCCCTTGTTCAATCCATAGATCACGAGATTTTCCGCCCTTCCATGTGCGGGTGGTAAAGCCGAGGATTTCTACCTTCACGCCGCAACGTTCCAATGTGCGGGAAAGGATATCGGCACAAAGGGCGGCAATCGCAATGGGGCGGCCACGCATGGAGCCCGAATTATCAATGAGGATACTGACAACCGTGTCGCGGAAATCGGTTTCTTTTTCTGATTTGAAAGCGCGCGGCACATTGGCGCCCGTAATAATGCGCGTGAGTTTTGCAGCATCTAAAACGCCTTCTTCAAGGTCAAATTGCCAGCTGCGTTGTTGTTGCGCCATTAGTTTGCGCTGTAGACGATTGGCCAGTTTACTAACGACACCTTGAACGTTCTGTAGTTGTTTATCGAGTAGAGCACGTAAACGTGTTAGCTCTTCGGGATCGGCTAAATCTTCGGCAGCAATTATTTCATCAAATGCTTTGGTGTAGATATGATAACGTCCCTCTGGATCATGTGCATAGTTTTCAGGGCGGCGTTGTTGCGCTTCGCCACCTTGATCAGCATCACTCTCTCCATCGAAATCTTCTTGCCCGATATCATCCATTTTTTCGGCGTCACCATCACCGTGCGCCTCGTTATCTTCTGTGGAATCGAGCGCTTCGCCGCGGGCTTGTGTGTCGTTTTGTTCGCCGCTTTCTGTACTGTCATCAGTCTCTTGATCTTCGCTCTCTCCATCGCCGCTTTCATCTGCATTGGCATTAAGCTGATTATCGTCAGTGTTATCGCTAGGTGCTAGTAAACCTAGCTCTACTAGCATTTGCCGAGATAAAGTGGCGTACGCCTCTTGATCATGAATGTTGGCTTTTAGGCTTTCTAATGTCTCGGCACCAATTTTTTCATCAAGCCAAGGTTGCCATTTTTTGATAAGTGTTTTTGCATTTTCTGGTGTTGCTTCACCTGTTAGGTTCAGGCGTGTTATAGCGTGTAACGCATCGCCGATATTACTATCTTCACGTGATTGTAGGCGTTGATACCCTAAACGCGCGCATTTATCATTTAAAACCTCACCTAAATTATGGAGTACACCAGGCATTTCATTCGCGCCAATGGCTTCACAGCGCGCTTGCTCTAATGCGTCAAAGGCCGCTTTTGCGGTGAGGTCTAATGGTGTGTTGGAGAGGTGAAGATCTTTATGATGGTGTTTTAGGCGAAGCGCTTTTGCATCACTCGCGCCCCGAATGAGGGCTAGATCTTTTTCATCCATATGTTGGCTGGGGAGAGGAAGGGTAGTCTTAACTTCATCTGCATGTGTTGGGCGTTCTAAACGCTCATTCGCAGAAAAAGATACGTCGGTATGCTTTGCCCGCGCCATTGCTTTCAATGTTGCAGCGGTTGCAGTTTTTAAATTTTCAATTTTTTCTTTGTTTTTAGGCATAAAATATATTTATATGACAATTATGTTTTCTAAGTTCGAAACAAGCGATTGGGTTCTTTTGGGGGTTGGTGTGCTCGGCACGGCTTGGGTTCTTAGCACTGTCTGTGATAGGCAGTTTGTTCCTACGGTGATCAAAAATGCTATCTCATGCCCAACCGATCATTTATTACCTTTGAGAGCATCCGATCTTGCACCAACTCCTCACTAAACGTTAAATTAACTCCACTCCAAAACAGCGTTGGTAGTATTCCGCAATAATTGGCCATTCAAGTTCGTCACATTTATTCATGAAGGCGTAACGGAATGATTGTTCGCGGTCGCCAAAGATTTGAAAGTTTTCAACCCAGCTTAAAACTGTACGCGGGCTCATCAGTGTAGAAAGATCGCCGTTGATAAAACCTTGGCGTGTCAGGTCGGCCATTCTTACCATCGCATCCAAGTTCTCGCGGCCTTCTTTATTATCAAGTTCAGGCACTTTTGCAGTCATGATATTCACTTCGGTGTCGTGCTCTAAATAATTCAGTTGCGCGACAATGTTCCATCTATCCATTTGCGCTTGGTTTATTTGCTGCGTGCCGTGGTAAAGGCCAGTTGTATCACCAAGGCCAACCGTATTGGACGTTGCAAATAAGCGGAAGGCAGGGTGAGGGCGGATCACAACGTTTTGATCGAGAAGGGTAAGTTTCCCTTCTGCTTCCAAAACACGTTGAATAACGAACATCACATCGGGGCGCCCAGCATCATACTCATCAAAGACAAGCGCGACGGGGTTTTGAATAGCCCAAGGCAAAAGACCTTCCTGATAACGTGTGATTTGTTTTCCTTCCTGAAGGACAATCATGTCCTTGCCTAGAAGATCAATACGGCTGACGTGGCTATCCATGTTGATACGCACACAGGGCCAGTTTAAGCGTGCGGCGACTTGCTCAATGTGCGTTGATTTACCTGTTCCGTGATACCCTTGCACCATGACGCGGCGATTGTGTGAAAAGCCAGCAAGAATAGCGATTGTTGTATCTCTATCAAATTTATAAGTAGAATCTACTTCTGGTACGTTTTCATTGTCCTCTTTAAATCCGGGAACTTTCCAATCAATGTCGATACCAAATGTTTCGCGTACATCATATTTTGTGTCAGGAATCGTGGTGTATTTTCCCTCTTTGTTGACAACTTTGGTGATATCAAAAGAAGCTGAGGATAGATCTTGTTCTTTTTTCGTAGCCATTAAAACGTATCTTTCTTGTGTGAGGTTATTCTGTTTCTAAACGGTCAAAGTTCTGGTAGGCGAGCTTAAGAACTGTATAAGCCATATTGACTCTTTTTAGAAGCTCCTCGGCTTCGTCATCCCCTTGATTGTAGTCAGGGTGATATTTCTTGGCGAGTTCTTTGTACCGTTTCTTTATGCCTTCGAGTGTAATAGGGGGCTCTAATCCAAAGAGAGCAATAGCCTCAAACTCTGGACCATGGCGGTTAACTTGACGGCCGTGCTCTTCATATTCGTGATAGGCGCGTGAGGCTTCTTCATCAGGGCTTTCGCCTTTGCCGTGAAATTCCCACGCTTTTTTGCGAAGCTCATCCATTGGATCGCCGCCTTTAACATCATAGCGCCATGTCGGGCGGTCTCCATAAATACTGCTTAATATATGATCTTCAACTTCTTGGCTGTTCATACCATCAAAGAAATTCCAGGCACGATTGTATTCAGTAATATGCCTTTGACAGAAAAAGTAGTGATCTGAGAGGGATCTATCCTTTGGCGCGCGAAAATCACCTTCATCGGGGCAACCTGGCATTTCACAATGTTGTGCCTTAAAGCGGCTTTGAAAAACGCTTTTTTTCTCATCATATTCAGGAGATTTCGGTTTTAGGTTTATTTTTGGCATAACTTTACTATTATGCGGGTTTTAGAGCATTCTTTCAACATGTAGAGTGTCATAAATCAGTGTTAAGACAGGAATAAATGTAATGAACATGCAAGAGCGCATAAACACAAAGTTGGAAGAGGGGTTTTCACCGATCTCTCTAAACGTAATGAATGAGAGCCATCTTCATGCGGGGCATGCTGGTGACGATGGTAGTGGTGAAAGTCATTTTAGAATCGAAATAGAATCAAAATCCTTCAATGGTGTATCGCGTGTTGTGCGCGAACGTATGATTCATGATGCCTTGTCAGAAGAAATCAAAATTATTCACGCCTTATCTATTTCTGCAAAACCCGTAGAATAATTCACTTTTAAATAATAGACTACCTACAGTTGTATGTTTTTTATAAAAATACAAGACAGGGTTGTGTTTTGTTCTTGTTTTGTTACTGTGGTTGAGTGGTTTCAAGAAATGCAACCACAAGCTTTATTAACAATAAGAAATAAATGGAGTTCTTATGCCCAAAAGTAGCAAGAAATACAAAAGTACATTGGTTTCACGTGGTGTAACAGTATCGGGAAAGCGGACATCGGTTCGATTAGAGCCAGAGATGTGGAAGGCATTAAGAGGGGTGGCAAAGCGTGAAAGATGTACTATTCATGACCTTTGCACCCTTGTTAATTTAAAAAAACATGCAGATACATCATTTACAGCAGCTATCCGTGTATTTTTAATGCTTTATTTTCGAGCTGCGAGTACAGAAGAAGGGCATAAAAAAGCAGGGCATGGTCAATTTTCTTTTATGAAAGAACGCGCAGGAGTTGATAAGAGTTGGTCAGCGCTTAAATTAAAGCGTGCTCTTGAGCAGGATCGGGAGAAATTAGAAATTGTGCAGAGAGATTCCTATGAAAGGATAGATCACGCTGACTATGGAAATCAGGGGCAGCATTATTCAAAAAGAATTTAGTATTTTTTGATTGATTAAGCAGCTTGTCCGAAAGCGAGAAACTTTTGACGGCGAGCTGCCTTTAACTTATCTGCATCCCATGGAGTAAGCTGTATAAGCGCTTTTTCAATTTGAGCAGAAACGTTTTGAATGGTTTGTTCTTTCGCACGATGTGCGCCGCCCATTGGTTCGGAAATGATCCCGTCAATGAGTTTCAAATCTAGAATATCTTGCGCTGTAATCTTCAAAGCTGTTGCCGCATCTTCCGCATAATCACGACTACGCCAAAGAATAGAGGCACAACCTTCTGGTGAGATAACAGAATAGATAGAGTGTTCAAGCATATAAATGCGATCTGCTGTAGCAATAGCTATCGCGCCGCCAGAACCGCCTTCACCAATAACAACAGAAACGATAGGCACGCTAACGTTTAGGCATGTTTCGATTGATTTTGCAATGGCCTCACTTTGGCCGCGCTCTTCCGCGCCCATACCAGGATAGGCACCAGCTGTGTCGACAAGGCTAATTACAGGGATTTGGAATTGTTCAGCCATCTTCATGAGGCGTTGAGCTTTACGATAGCCTTCAGGGCGCGCCATACCAAAATTATGTTTTAGGCGGCTTTCAGTATCATGGCCACGTTCTTGGCCAATAATAACACATGATTGACCATTAAAACGTCCGATACCACCAAGAAGGGCTTCGTCGTTGGCGAAGTTACGATCACCAGCAAGGGGCGTGAAATCTTCGATCATACCATCAATGTAATCACCAAAATGTGGACGATTTTGGTGACGGGCCACTTGTACTTTTTGAGCAGGGGTAAGTTTACCGTAAGTTTGAGTTAAGAGTTTTTGAACTTTCTTTTGCATACGCTCAAGTTCATCGGCCATATCCGCAGATGTTTCGCTATCCATGCTTTGAAGCTCGGCGACTTTGCCTTCTAGCTCTACGATTTGCTTTTCAAACTCTAGGTGACTCATTTCGTTATTCCCATTTACCTTTTAACATCGTTTCTTATCGCTCACGTATTTATATACGCTTCGCTCTGCGTGCCTAGTTAAAAAATAAATCGGCGCAACGAAGATCAGAGCGATATGGTTAAATTTCATGACTGTGATAGCAAATCAGGCAGCCCAGTACAAGATAACTTGCACAAGAACTGTTGGATTTTAGGAATGCAAAATTAAGCTACTAATGCAGGGTGATCTTCTCTAACAAAACCATCTAACATGAGCATGAGATCTTGCCCATCTTCAGTTATGCGCCAAGGTTGTTGTCCAAAAGGCTTGTGCCTATCTGGTTCCGTCATTTTCCCACAGGCCAATTCGTTTAGTATTCGTGTTAGGCAAACATCTGTTATTGGTGGAATGTCACGGTGTTCTCCATGTATCTCGCCTATGTTGCCTTTTAGTGCGCTGAAATCTAGATATTTTGTAGAGCCATCATTTGCTCCTGCATGATTAAATGCTTTTAATACAATATATGTGTGTATGGTTTCTAATCTAGCCATTTATAACTCCGAAATGTCGGTAAAAAAAGAGCGCCTCAAGGGCGCTCTTAAAATTTGATGATTATTCGCCTGAAGCTTTCTTACCCATTGGGTGCTTTTCTTCTACTGTATCTTTTAGCTTGTCGCCAAGGATATGCGTGTAGATTTGTGTTGTTGCGATGTCCGCATGACCAAGCATTTTCTGAACAGAACGTAAGTCTGCGCCACGGCTTAGCAAGTGCGTTGCAAAAGCGTGACGAAGAATGTGCGGACTAACGCGCGCCTCTTCAACTTCTGCATCACGAGCAAGGTCTTTAAGCAGTTGAGCAAAACGCTGACGCGTCAGGTGACCACTCTCAGATGTGCGTGATGGGTAAACCCATGTTTCTTGCAAAGCTTGATTTTCATTGCCGATGAACTGTTGACGAACAGCAAGGTAGTTGTTGATTGCTTTTTGAGCTGGCTCAGATAAAGGAACCATACGCTCTGCACCGCCTTTACCTACAACGGTAAGAAACTCAGCGCCTTCGCTGAGTGCAGCCATTGGCAAGCCAACAAGCTCAGATACACGAAGACCTGAGGCGTAAAGCATTTCAAGAAGGCAAACGAGACGAATACTGTCCGCACCGCCACCTTCGCCAGCTGTTTTGATCAATTGTGATACTTCGGCTTCGCTCAATGTTTTTGGTAATGTGCGGCCTTGTTTCGGGCTTTCGATTGTTGTTGTTGGGTCATCGTTACGGATACCTTCTGAATTGAGGTAGCGGTAATATTGACGTAATGCAGAAAGACGGCGAGCAACTGTGCGCACAGCAATCTGTGATTTGTTTTCACCTTTTGTGTGTATCTTGTGCGAAAGATAATCAATGTACGCCTTCAACTCATCCGTTGATGCTTTATCAAGATCAGTGCTTTTATCGTTGCGTAAGTAAAGACTAACGTCAGCAAGATCACGCCAGTAAGCGTGACGTGTATTCATTGCGGCACCACGTTCTGATGTCAGCATATCCAGAAAAGCATCAACAGTTGGATGCAAATCCGGCTTCGGCATTTTTGGACGACCTGGACGAGCCATAATATATTCTCCTTATTTATTTCCCACCATACTTGCTAGATACTCTCTGCTTAGTTGGTGAGTTTTTTCAATTAACCCCACAGTAGATAGACTACTTAATACTCTTAGCGTTTGATCACGATCTTGATCATTTGGATCATTGTGTAATGCAATAAGAAAACTTAATCCAATATAATTTTGGCTTTCTGCATCTTGTTGCCACCCCGACCACAAATTTGGTTCTGTCTTTTCTGGCAAGTCATATTGCCCATTTTCGGAAAGAACTAATCGTTTTTCATAAACGCTGGCTGGATTATTGGAAAATTTACTCGCTTTGTCAAGGGCAGTTTTGAGATATTTCAAGTTTTTCGCACTTTTTTCTGTAAAATAAGCGATTCCAGCGTCCCATTTGTCTTTTGGGACCTGATATTCTTTTTCTGTAAGGTCTGAAAGGCTGAAAAATTGAATGTAAATGTAATTTTGGGGAGAATCGGTTGCAAGCGTATAGAGACGTTTTATCCATTCTTCGGGGATAACCCCCTTACTTAATAGGCGTTTTTTAAGGGCTTTTTCCAAATCTGTTTGAGATATTTCTTTGATGTTCAGATCATCATTCTGGGCAGACAAACTATCTTCTTTTGTGCTTAAGTTTTGCTTAATAGCATGCTCTTGTAGTGCAGGTTTTAAATTTTCAGGAAAATTTTCTGCATTAAGGAAGAAGCGCGTTATTTGTGGTGTTAGAGTAGGGATGTGTTCCTTTTTTAGGCCGCCGTAATGTACTTTTTTCTTTTTAAAGAGTGTGTGAAGTTCTAAAGGAGAAAATGTTGCAAAGCGCTCTGTGTATTGAGCAGGCAAAAAGAATTCTTTGTCATCATATATGCCTTGAAGGATCACGCTGTCTTTGAACTCTTTTGTTTGATCGCCAATTTCACGATCACAGACGGCGTTAATATTGTGCCAAAATGGTGTTTTTTCAAATTCTGGGGACAAAACTTTCACGTCTAGACAGGCAGTTGAAAGGCCTTTTTTATCTAATATGAGAAGAATACCGATTTCTGCCAGCTCTGAAGTGTTGGGGGTTTCAACCATATTCGTGTAAAGCTTGAAAGCATCATTATAAAGTCCTAATTCCATGAGCTTTTTTAAGCGTAGAGCAAAGATATCTTTATAATGCTCTGTTTTTATATCGTTTTTTATTAGGCGGGTATCCCCACGAGAGATAAGAAATTCGCGCTTTAAGTTCTGTAGGGATCGATTTGTACCGTTTGCAGGCATATTTTCGAGTAAATACTGCACTTCGGAACGGCGCTGATCTTTCCAGAGCGCTTTAGGGAAAGCACCTTGGATGTCACTACTTAAAAGACCCGATGATTCTAATTCATAATTGGGAATGTTTGCCGTTTCTTCTGCTTGAACGTGCGCGTAGCTGAGGCTCATAAATATAGTAAGAAAGAAAAGACGCATTACTTGAGGAGTTCTTCATTAGGGATTTCAATGACAACATTTTGTTGTTGTACGGGAATGTCAGTTAGGCCAAGCCATACAAAGCCAGCAATTGCAGCAATAAAAACAAAGAGCCAGAAAAATCCGATAATCTTAATCATGTCTATAATCCCACTAGAATCTATAAGAGTTCGCCTAAGATAAAGAGACAGTTACAATATTGCAATCAGCGATTATGCTTGCGAATTTTAGGCGTTTATGTAATTTAACGCGCATGGAAATGGATATTTCAATACAAATTGAGTTTATAAAGGCAACTTTATCTGAAACAGGCCAGTCGATTACGTTAGTTGGTTTGATGGGAGCTGGAAAGACCAAGCTTGGCAAAGAACTGGCTATGGCTTTGGGGCTTGAGTTTAAAGATTCTGATGATCTTATTGTTGAGCGTTATGGCGCAATATCTGACATATTTGCTACGCAGGGTGAACCTAAGTTCCGTGAAATGGAGAAAGAGGCTATTGCTGACCTTATATCAGGTCAGCCAAAAGTTCTTTCGACTGGCGGCGGTGCATTTGTTCAAGAGCAAACGCGTGAGTTGATGAAAGATGGTGCTATATCAATTTGGTTAAATGCTGATTTGGAAACACTTTATAATCGTGTGAAGGATAAGAAACATCGTCCTTTACTCGAAACTGGAGAAGATAAGCGTATTATTTTACAAAAATTTATTGATAATCGCTATCCAACATATGCTTTAGCAGATGTAAAAGCCGTGATCACGGATGAAGGCGTGGCAACAAAAGAAGAATCTATTGCACAAAATCGTGATCGGGTCATAAACGCTCTATACATGCACCTGAAGCCCTAGTAATATCCTTCCGTTATGACACAAAAGCTATCGTTAGATCTAGGCAGTGAACAAGATGGGCGCGCCTATGATATTCACATTGGCAAAGGCCTCATTGAGCAAGTTGCTGATCTTATTCCAATGGACTTAAAAGGCCGCAATGTTTTTGTTCTTTATGACCAAAATACGTATCCTTATGTGCAGGTGATGGAAGAGGCGCTTGGTAATGCGGGCGCGGAAACAAAAATCCATGCGGAAAAAGGCGGCGAACCAACAAAATCTTATGATGGTTATTATTGTGTGATGAATTGGCTATTAGACAATGGCGTGAATCGCCAATCTGTTTTGATTGCTGTAGGTGGGGGTGTGATCGGTGATCTTGGAGGTTTTGCGGCAGCAACGGTGATGCGCGGTATTCCATTTGTTCAGGTACCAACGACTTTACTCGCACAAGTTGATAGCTCGGTTGGCGGTAAGACGGGAATCAATACGGCGCAAGGGAAGAACCTTGTTGGTGCATTTTACCAACCCAAAACGGTGATTTGTGATATTGGCACGCTTGGTACGTTACCAGAGCGTGAGCTTAAATCTGGTTATGCCGAAATTGTAAAATATGGGCTTATTAACGATTTTGAATTTTTTGAATGGCTTGAAGAAAATGGCGAGAAAGTTTTAGCGCTTGATGAAGAAGCTTTAACGTACGCGGTTCATAAATCTTGTTCAGCTAAAGCGGCAGTTGTGGCAGCGGATGAGCGTGAAGCAGGACAGCGCGCTTTACTAAATCTTGGCCACACTTTTGGTCATGCACTAGAAGCGGCGGCAAATTACGATGGGCGCTTACTTCATGGTGAAGCGGTTTCCATTGGTATGGTTATGGCTTTTGATTTGTCTGCAAAGATGGGGTTATGTTCACAAGAAGAGCCTGCGCGTGTTGAAGCGCACTTGAAATCATGCGGTCTTAAAACGCGTGTAACAGATATTGCGCCGAATATAACGCAATCAGCAGATGATCTTTGGAATAATATGACGCGTGATAAAAAGGCTGCTGGTGGAAAAATAGGGTTTATTTTGGCGCGTGGCATTGGGAAGGCGTTTCAATCTTATGATGTAGATGAAGAGCTTGTGACGTTTTTATTAAATGAAAGTCTGGCGAGTTAATGATAATTTCTATTTTAGTCGTTCTTATCCTTCTTCTTCTCTCTGGCTTTTTCTCTGGCTCTGAAACGGCGATGACGGCGGCGTCGCGCGCACGTCTTCACGGGTGGGAAAAAGAGGGAAATAAACGTGCTAAGCTTGTGAATCGTATTCGCGCAAAGAAAGAGCGTCTGATTGGCGCTCTGTTGCTTGGTAATAATCTTGTTAATATTTTAGCTTCTGCCATTGCGACGAGCGTCTTGATTACACTTTTTGGTGAAGCTGGTGTGGTTTATGCAACATTAGTTATGACGCTTCTTGTTCTTGTTTTTTCTGAAGTCTTACCAAAAACTTACGCGCTCCATAATGCTGATAAAATGGCGGTGGCGATTGCACCAATTATTGCTGTTGTCGTGTTTATCTTTGCCCCCATTGCCGAAGCGGTAAATTGGATCGTACGTAAAACATTGCGTTTATTTGGTACGGATATTTCGCTTGTGTCAAAGGGTGAGCATTTGGAAGTGTTGCGTGGCGTGATTGAACTCCATGAAGGGGACGAAGGTGAGGAGAGCGAAGCGCAAGAACAACGGGCGATGTTGCGCTCTATCCTTGATCTTAAGGAAGTTGATGTCGAAGAAGTTATGACGCACCGTAAAAATGTTGAGATGATTGATGCTCATGACCCGATGGAAAAGATCATTGATGATGTTTTGGGGAGCGCTTATACGCGCCTGCCTGTGTTCAAAGATGACAATGATAATATTGTCGGTGTGTTGCATGCCAAAGCGCTTTTACGTGAATTGCGTGCACAAGCTGGTGTTCATCAGCATATTGAGATTGAAGAAATTGCGGCTGATCCCTGGTTTGTTCCTGAAACAACGACCCTTGTTGATCAGTTGCAGGCCTTTCGTGCGCGTCGCGAGCATTTTGCCGTTGTTGTTGATGAATATGGCGCGTTTATGGGGATTGTAACGCTCGAAGATATTTTGGAAGAGATTGTTGGCGAAATTGATGACGAGCATGATGAAGCCGTAACAGGTGTTAAAAAGCAAGCCAATGGGACGTTTCTTATTGATGGGGATGTGACAATCCGTGATCTGAACCGTGAATTCGAATGGGATATCCCTGATGACGCCGATTATTCAACGCTCGCAGGGCTCATTATTCACGAAGCCCAAACCATCCCCGAAGCTGGTCAGAGCTTTATTTTCTATGACTTCCAATTTGATATTGTAAAGCGTCAGCGTAATCAACTTGTTCAGATACGTGTTACAGCGCCAAAATAATGTTTGACATAATTTAAAATGAGATTATGTATAGTTTATATTCTTGGGAGATAACTATGACCATCACATTTGATGAAAGATTTAGGCAAGACATCCCTGATACAACTAAAGTTTCAGGAATTTACATTGATAGAGCTAATTCTAATTGGAGGAATCCTAGCTCTTACGTTGTGGCCTTTAATGTAAAAGGGCTTGGCACGATTCCTTACAGAGTTCCTGTTGCAGAAGCTATGTTGGTTGCAAAAAGTAGAATTAAAGACTTTGATAATGTTTCTGTTACTATTAGTGGAAGAGCGAGTCCTGTCATAGAACGTAATAAAACTATAACAGGGCTACTAGGCTTAAAAGCACAATTTCAACGTAAAAATAGTAATGGTGTTCACGAGTATAGAAAATCAAAGACTATCAGCGCAAAGGGCTGTGATATTCATATTTAATTAAACTTTCCCATGACAATGCTTGTATTTTTTACCTGAACCGCAAGGGCAGGGAGCGTTACGCTGCACTTTGCCCCATGTCGTCGGATCATTTTTATCAAACGCTTTTTTCTCATGCAGTTGTTGAACAGTTTGATCGGGTGAGCCTGCTTTTTGGTTAAGGCCTGTTCCCATGAGAGCAGGATCGGCGCGGCCTTCGGAAATACGTTGCTCCTCTTCTTGTTGTTCCTGAAGAGTTCGTAGTACGCGCTCATCAACATTGACTTCAACAAGAGTAATTGTTTGTGTGACTGTTTCTCGAAGGCTAAATAACATTTGTTCAAACAGAGCGAATGCTTCAGCTTTATACTCATTGAGTGGATCACGCTGACCAAAGGCACGGAGGTTAATCCCTTGGCGTAAGTGATCAAGCGCCAATAAATGTTCTTTCCAGTTTTGATCTAAAATTTGTAGAACAAATGATTTTTGTAGCTCTTCAAACATGCCCTCACCAGCAAGTTTAAGTTTCTCAGCCATCATTTTATCAGAGGCTTCAATGATGCGTTCTTCCATTTCTGGTTCGGCGATGCCTTCTTCTTTTGCCCATTCATCTGCAGGAATATCGAGATTTAATAAACGCTGACAATCTGTTTTGATAAGTTCTGTATCCCACTGTTCAGGGTATGATCCCATTGGAATACCAGATTCAACAATATCAATAATAACGTCGTGACGCATTTCTGTGACAAGCTCGCTCAAGTTGTCACCAGCATCCATAATGTCACGGCGTTGATCGTAAATGACCTTACGTTGATCATTCATGACATTATCGAATTTCAGAAGGTTCTTACGAATTTCGAAGTTTTGCTGTTCAACGCGCGCTTGAGCTTTTTCAAGAGCTTTTGAAAGCCAAGGGTGGGTGAGGGCTTCACCGTCTCTTAACCCCATGTTGCTTTTTAGTAAAAGCTCCATTTTTTCGGCGGCAAAGATACGCATCAAGTCATCTTCAACTGATAGGAAGAAAATAGTCTCCCCTGGATCTCCTTGACGACCAGAACGACCACGAAGTTGATTATCAATACGGCGGGATTCATGGCGCTCGGTTCCAATAACGCAAAGGCCGCCAGCTTCATGAACGAGTGCTTTGTCTTTTTCAACTTCGGCGGTAATTTTTTCAATTTTCTTTTTGTCTTTAACTGGATCAGGTTCTGGGCCGATTTCTTTCAAAAGACGCATATCCAAATTACCACCAAGCTGAATATCTGTTCCACGACCAGCCATGTTTGTAGCGATGGTAACGGCGGCAGGGCAACCTGCTTGCGCGATGATTTGTGCTTCTTGTTCGTGATGACGCGCATTCAAAACATTGTGTTTGATTTTGCGTTTCTTAAGAAATGATGACAGCATTTCAGATTTTTCAATCGACACTGTACCAACAAGAACAGGCTGTTTACGCGCAGCGCAATCGGCAATGACCTCAACGATAGCTTCGAATTTATCCGCCATAGATTTGTAGATTTTATCATCGTGGTCAATACGTTGAATTGGCACGTTCGTTGTTAACTCTAAAACGCCGAGGTTATAAATCTCTGCAAACTCTGTTGCTTCTGTTAATGCTGTTCCTGTCATGCCTGCAAGGCTCGGGTACATACGGAAATAATTCTGAAAGGTGATAGAGGCCAGAGTTTGATTTTCGTTTTGAATAGCAACTTTTTCTTTGGCCTCTAAAGCTTGGTGTAGTCCGTCAGAAAAACGACGACCATCCATCATACGACCTGTGAACTCATCAATAATGATCACTTTATCATCTTTAACGATGTAATCAGTGTCTTTTGCGAAAAGCTTATGTGCACGCAAGGCTTGGTTTACGTGGTGAACAAGTGAGATGTTTTGCGGGTCATAAAGGTTTCCGCCATCAGTTAAGCCATGATCATTTAACAGCTGTTCAACTTTTACATTTCCGATTTCACTAAGGTTGATTGTTTTATTTTTTTCATCGAGATCATAATCATCTTCATCCAGTGAAGGGATAAGCTTATCAACCTGAATATAAAGATCGGTTGAGCCTTCTGAAGGGCCAGAGATAATAAGCGGTGTTCTGGCTTCATCAATAAGAATCGAGTCAACTTCGTCAATGATGGCAAAGTTGAAAGGGCGTTGAACCATGTCTTCAAGACGAAATTTCATGTTATCGCGTAAATAATCAAACCCGAACTCGTTGTTTGTTCCATATGTGATGTCTGCGGCGTAAGCATCTTTACGTTCATCATCGCGTGTGTTTCCTGTGATGCAACCAACGGTAAGGCCAAGGAAATTGTAGACAGTGCTCATCCATTGTGAATCACGCTCGGCAAGGTAGTCATTTACGGTCACAACGTGAACGCCTTTCCCTTCGATGGCGTTAAGATAACCCGGCAGAGTAGAAACAAGCGTTTTACCTTCCCCAGTTTTCATTTCCGCAATAATACCTTCGTGCAGGGCAAGACCACCAATAAGCTGTACATCAAAATGACGTTGACCGAGTGTTCGCTTGGCAGCTTCACGAACTGTTGCAAAAGCTTCAGCCATGATGTCGTCTAAATTTTCATCGTTCTTTAAGCGCTCACGAAATTCTGTTGTTTTCGCTTTAATGTCAGCATCGGAGAGCTTTTCCCATTCTGCTTCGATTTCATTGATCTTGACGATCTTTGCCTGCAGTCTTTTAAGCTGGCGATCATTACTGGAACCGAATAGTTTTTGCGCTAAAGATAACACTGTTATTTTCCTTCTATATAAGAGTCATATTGATATAAGGACTAAAGTGCATAAGGTCAATGCATCTGCGGTCTGTGCCACAATTAAATCACAAGAATAACAAGTAATTAACACTTGCGTTCTTGGCTATAAGGGCTACATTTTAGGCATATTTTGAAATGAATTTTAAAATTACGACAAAAAAGGACGTATTTAAGATGGCTGACAAGAAAAATAATAAAGGTTTACTAGGAGTTTTAGCGGTTGCAGTAATTGCTGCTGGCGGCGTTATGGCATATATGTCGCAAAGTGCGGATAAAAATAGTACGAATAAAAATCAGGCGCCTGCTCAACAAGAAACGAGCGCAGAAGCATCAGTGTCTGAAAGCGCAAATAATAGTGCCGAGGTTGCTACGGCAGCTGGTGACGAAAAACAAGCGCCTGTTGAGGCTGGAATTGTTGTTGAACCAGGAAATCCTGTTGTTGCAACGGTTGATGGTAAGGATATTACACGTGTTGATGTATATCGCTATATCAAATCAATGCCGCAAAATTTACAGCAATTACCCGCGCAAACAATCTATCCTTTAGCCTTAGAGCAAACAATCAACACACGTATTGTTCAAAATAAAGCAGAATCTGCGGCGCTTAACGATGATCCTGAAGTGCAGACACAAATTGAAATGGCTAAACAGCAAATCGTTCGTAATATTTACTTACAGCGCGCAGTTGCAGATAAAGTTTCAGAGGGTGATATTAAGAAAGCTTATGATGATTTTGTTGCTAAACAGTCCGCTGTTAAACAGCGCCGTGCAAGCCATATTCTTCTTAATACAGAAGAGGAAGCAAAAGCGGCTATTGATCGTATTACAGGCGGTGAAGATTTTGCAGTTGTCGCAAAAGAGCTATCAACGGGTCCAACTGGCCCCAAAGGTGGCGATCTTGGTTATTTTGCAAAAACAGACATGGTTCCTGAATTTGCCGAGGCTGCATTTTCAATGAATAAAGGTGGTGTTTCTGCGGCGCCTGTTAAGACGCAGTTTGGGTACCACGTGATTAAGGTTACTGATATCCGCGATCAACCAAAGCCAAGCTTTGATGAAATGAAACCTTCTATTGAAGCAGAACTTCGTCGAGGGGCTCTTGAAAAGATGATGGCTGAATGGCGTAAAGACGTTAAGGTTGACCAGTTCGACATTAACGGTAAGCCGCTTGCTGAAGGCGCAAGCCCATTTGGAACACCAGCTCCAGCAGCTGGCGAATAGTAAAGTAATAAAAACAATGGGATGTCTTGAAGCACTTGCTGTGCCGCGTGATACAACGCCTTCAGGTCTTCCTATTGTTTTAGTCTCTGCGGCCTGCCTTGTTGATAAGGAAGGCCGTATTTTATTGACGCAACGCCCAGAAGGGAAGTCTATGGCGGGGCTTTGGGAGTTTCCTGGCGGCAAGGTTGATGAGGGGGAAAGCCCAGAATTTGCACTTTGTCGTGAATTGGAAGAAGAGCTTGGCCTTGATGTGCGTGAGTGCTGTCTTTACCCGATCGCGTTTGCCTCGCATGCTTATAATGATTTTCATCTTTTGATGCCTGTTTTTGTTTGCCGTATGTGGAACGGTGAACCGCAATCAAAAGAAGGACAGGCACTTAAGTGGGTGAAACCTAAAGAAATGTATGATTTACCCATGCCTGAGGCAGATATTCCACTTGTTTCGCAAATCCTTGATCGTCTTTAGATCAAAGGGTAGAGTTTCTTTATGCGTTATCCAACAGCTTATGATCTTAAAAGTTTTTATAATGGCTTCACTGGCCGTATTATTCGCAGCCTTATTCGTGCGCGTTTATTAGAGCTTTGGCCAGCGCAAAAAAGCTTGCGTTATGTTGGTCTTGGTTATGCTGCCCCTTATATGTACCCATTTATGGAACTAGCTGAACGCAGTTTTTGTGTTATGCCCCCTAATCTTGGTGTTCACCAATGGCCAGAAGAAGAAAGCAATTTAGCCTGTTTAGGCGAGGATTTTAATCTACCGTTAGAAACGAACTCAGTTGATCGCATTCTTGTTGCACATCATTTAGAATTTCTTGAGCATCCAGAAAGCGCTTTTCGTGAAATGTACCGTGTCTTGAAAAGCACAGGAAAAATTATCATTGTTGTGCCAAATCGTATGGGGTTATGGGCGAGGGCGGATTGGTCACCTTTAGGAATGGGGCAGCCTTATTCGGCGCGTCAGGTAGAAGCATTTTTAAAGGATAACAATTTTGTTCATGAACGAACTTGTCAGGCTGTTTTTACGCCAGCCTTTCAGGGCGCATTATGGCTTCGTGCGGCTTTTATATTTGAGAAGATAGGTAAGTTTTTGTATCCAGCTTTAGGCGGTGTTCATATTATTGAAGCGTCAAAACAGCTCTATGCGACCAAAGGCCGTGGAACACCTGTGCGTGTGTCTGCGGGGGGGCGGGTTAAGAAAGCGCTTAGTCCTAAACCTGTACCAACACCAAACACTAGCCCTAAAGATAGAAATTAAATCCCCAGCGGATTATTTGGATCAATGCCATCCATAAATTGTTTCTTACGATCAACATTGGTGACTTGATAAACGTGACCGATCCAACTGGATAGAGCGGAGCGCGCACTATCTGCCCATGTATTTTCAAGCATTTCTTCTAATTTTGCCTCGGGAAATTCAATTTTTTCACCGTTTAAAATACAGTTTTTAAAATCATTTAAGATCACACTCGCCTCTTCGTTGAAATAATTTAGTGGGAAGGCAGGATAATCGTTACGCACACCGTTTAAATAATTTGTAACTTCGCGTTTATATTCTTTGAACAGGCTTACTGTGTCATATTCAGGGTGCCCTTGAAAACAAATCTGACGAAATCCATCTTGTGATGTGGCCATATGAACACCAGCTTCAGGGCTTTCAACAAGAATCTTCATGCCAGCGGCTTCAAATTGTTCCCGCGTAATTTCACTATAACGAGAATGTGGAATATCAAAGCGCGTATTCATACCACGAATAAGAGGGTGTTTGCGGTTGATTGCTCTGTGTGAATAAACCCCCCATCTTTTATCTTCACGCCATGTTGGCACTTGTCCATGTACATAGGTGAGCATGGCATGTGAAGCAAAGCATGAGCAGATTGTTGATGCCACATTCTCAAAAGCCCACTCTAGAACATCGCGCAGAGATCCCCATGTTCCTTCTTCGCTCACGTGTGGGTTGGTTTCCTCGTTTGCTCCTGTGACGATCAGGCCATCAAGGCCAGCTTCTTGGATTTGTTCTAAGCTTTCATAATATTGATCAATATGCGCTTGTGTTGCTTCATCACGATCAAAAATAGGTAGAGTAAAGGGGTGTATATATATTTGTGCCACGCGGTTACTTTCGCCAACAAGGCGAAAGAATTGACGTTCTGTGGCCTCTAAGGCTGCGTCAGGCATAATATTAAGAAACCCAATGTGTAATTCACGAATATCTTGGTGTGTAGCGCGATCTGCAGGTAAGATAGAACGCCCTTCACTAAGAAGTCGATCATAAGTTGGTAAATTAGATTGTTTAACGATAGGCATGAAGATTGATTTCCCATTCATTGATTTTATAAGCGAAACACACTACAACATTATTTTTTAACAAAGCTAACACATATTGAGCAAAGATGGCCCACAAACCGTACAAATCAAAAGATCTAGATGCAATTCGTCAAAAAATTGATGAATTAGATACACGGATTCACGATACCTTGAAAGAGAGAGCGGAGCTTGTTCTTAAGATTGGTGAAGAAAAACGTAAGAACAATATAGAGATTGTGCAACCTGCGCGTGAAGCGCAAATGATCCGTCGTTTGTTATCTAAGCATAAGGGTGTTTTACCAGAAATGGCTGTTGTGCGTATCTGGCGTGAGCTTGTGGGGGCTGTGTCTCTTTTACAAACAGGGCTTAAAGTTGCTGTTGCGGAAATTGATGGACATCCAGAAAATTGGGATTTAGCAAAAGATTATTTTGGCAGCTGTTTGCCGATGCAGCGTGTGCCAACGGCGTTGTCAGCTATTGGTTTGGTGCGTGAAGCAAAAGTAAATTTTGCGGTATTGCCTTGGCCAGAAGATCAAGAAGATCAGCCGTGGTGGGATTATTTAGCATCCGATTCAGAAACACCCATACAGATTATTGTACGCTTGCCGCACGGTGATGATCCTAATGAGCTAAATCCAAGTTATCGCGCGCTTGTTGTTGCAAAGGCTGGATTTGAAGAGTCGGGTGATGATAATTCATTCTTGATGATTGACTGTGAAGAAAGTGTAAGCCGCGCACGCATTGCAGCAAAGGCTGAAGAGGCTGGGTTGAAGCCTCTTAGTATTTCGACTAAACACGCCAGTGATGCGGATCAGGATCATAAACATCTTTTAGAGGTAGGTGGGTATATGGTTCAAGGTGATAAAAAGGTAAAAGCGCTACTAAAACTTCTTGGTGAGGAAGAAAATAAAATTACGTGTATTGGTGGATACCCTGTTCCATCGACTTATTCAAAAACAATTATAGCGCGTGAGGATACTATTCCCAATGCGCCGAAGGCATAAATAAGATGTTTCAATTTAAAACCAAGAAAACGATTCTAGATATCAGACCGTATGTTCCAGGTGAGAGTAAGTCAGATAGCACTGAACGGCTTGTAAAGCTGTCTTCAAACGAAGGGGCATTTGGTCCATCCCCTAAAGCCGTAAAAGCTATGCAAGAAGCAGCTACTAATATGCACCGTTATCCTGATGGCGATGCAAATATTTTGCGCGATGCAATAGCCAAGAAAAATAATATTGATAAAAAGAATATTATTTGCGGCGCGGGGTCTGATGAAATTATCATGTTCTTGTGTCAGGCTTTTGCGGGTGAAGGGGATGAGGTTCTCCATTCTGAGCACGGCTTTTTGATGTATTCAATTTATGCGAAAGCGGCAGGGGCGACGCCAGTCAGTGCACCAGAAAAAGATTTAATAGCGGATCCGCAGGCGCTTCTTGATAAAGTTACAGATAAAACGCGCCTTATCTTTTTAGCTAATCCAAATAATCCAACAGGCACATATTGGACACGCCAGACAGTGGTTGATTTTCACACGAGATTACCAAAGAACGTTATTCTAGTTTTAGATTCTGCGTACGCTGAATTTGTTGATGATCCTGACTATACTGCGGGGCATGATTTGGTTAAGCAACACAATAATATTGTTGTAACGCGTACTTTTTCAAAGCTTTATGGTCTTGGCGGTGTTCGTTTGGGGTGGGGACACGCATCTGATGAAATTATTGATATTTTGAATCGTATTCGCGGGCCTTTTAATGCCAATAGGTGTGCGCAAGCTGCTGGTGTTGCTGCGCTCAATGATGATGAGTTTGTTCAACAATCAATTGAGCATAATAAAAAAATGCTTGATTGGGTTAGCGCTGAGTTGATATCTCTCGGTCTTGATGTCGTGCCATCACAAGGGAATTTCGTAATTGTTGACTTTGGCGACGAAGAGCGTGCGGAAGGATGCCGTTTATACCTTAAAGAGCAAAATATCTTTGTTCGTCAGATTGGCGGATATGGTTTACCGACCTATTTGCGTATCTCTATCGGGCTTGAGGATGAAATGAAGCTTGCTTTAGAGGCTATTTGCGCGTATTTAAGTAAATAATGATTGATTCATTCACGATAGCTTATCTTTCTTTTGTAGCGCAAAGCTATACTTATCGTGCGCAGTATTCCGCTTAAGCGGAATTTACATTGTCTTCTCATCCATATTTTTATATTTAATTTAAGACACTCTTTGAAAGAAAAGAGTATAAAGAAAGACGTATGATGTTTAAACAAATTACAATTATAGGCTTTGGATTGATAGGCTCGTCCATAGCCAGAGCGGTGAAAAAAAACGATCTCGCTAAAAAAATTATCTGTGGTGATGTATCGCAAGAGGTTTGCAATACAGTTTCCTCCTTGGGACTAGCAGATGTTGCTATTACTGATTTGGCGGTCAGCGTTAAGGGTAGTGATCTGGTTATCCTTTGTGTGCCCGTGGGTAAAATGGGTGGCGTTGCAGAAAAAATTGCAAACGATTTAAAAGAGAATGCTATTGTTAGTGACGTAGGCTCTGTTAAAAAAGAAGTGATTGCGCAACTACAACCTGTTCTACCAAATACAGTTCATCTTGTCCCAGGACACCCCATTGCGGGAACAGAGTTCTCAGGGCCAGAGCATGGTTTTGCTGAATTATTTGAAGGGCGTTGGTGTATTTTAACGCCGCAAGAACATACGGAGCTTAAAGCTGTTGAAAAAATGACGCTATTTTGGGAGGCTTGTGGTTCAAATATTGAAATTATGGAGTCGGGACACCATGATTTGGTTCTTGGTATTACCTCTCACTTGCCGCACTTGATTGCTTACACAATTGTCGGGACGGCCAATGATTTGGAAGATGATATCAAATCTGAAGTGATTAAATTTTCGGCTTCTGGTTTTCGTGATTTTACGCGCATTGCGGCGAGCAATCCAACGATGTGGCGTGATGTGTTTTTAAATAATAAGGAGGCTGTTTTAGAGGTTTTACAACGTTTCTCTGAAGATCTTTCTGGCCTTCAAAAAGCGATCCGTAAAGGAGATGGAGATTATCTTTATCAACACTTTAGTGATACGCGCGCGATAAGGCGTGCCATTGTTGATGCAGGACAAGCTGAACCCGAAGAGATAAAAGTTCTGAATAAGAAAAGTTAATCTGAAGCAAGTAATTCACGCTTTGGAGGCACTTCTAAATAAGAGTAGTTTTTCTTGGCTTCGTGCATAAGAGCTAAGCTTTTTGTCTCAAGGCGATCTTCTAATGCCTTCATGACTTGTTTTTCAGGTAAGCCAGGTTCTATTGGCGGCAAAAATTCAAATATAACCTTTCCAGGTTTTTTGAAAAAGCTGTTACGTGCCCAAAACATTCCGCTATTTAAGGCGAGCGGAACAACGGGCATTTCTGCATTTTGGTACATTTTAACAATGCCGCCTTTATAGGGTTTTTGTTTTGTTGAAACTTGAACGCCAACACGCGTTCCTTGTGGAAAGATAACAATGGGACGCTTTTGCTCTTTCATGCGCTTTGCGCCTTCTAATAAAGATTTTATAGAGGCTTCTTTATTGTCACGATTGATGGCGATAACATCGAGTTTTTTTAAAAATATTCCAAAAAGCGGAATATCAAGTAATGAGCGTTTTAAAACAATTGTTGGATCACCAAATAGGTGATGAAGTTTTAATGTTTCATAAGCAGATTGATGCTTTGCGGCGATGATGTATGAATGACCTTTTGGCAAGTGCTCTGCACCACGAATTTCAAAATCAAGACCTGCTATGTATTTTTCTATTAAATAAATAGCATTTAAATAAAATCGCGTGACTTTTAAGATAATAGATCTTGGCATAAAAAGAGTAGGGATAAATATAATGCAAATTATAGATGTAAAAGCATAGAAAAAAATATTGAATAAAATGGAACGTATAAAAATCACGGATAAATACCTGTTGTTTTCCTAGGCTTGTTTGAGTTGAAGCCAAATCAGAAGTGTTTTGTTATATTCAGAAAAAGTGATAGGCCAGAATTTTTTGTCCCAGATATTATAGCCTGCTGGTGTTACAGGGTGAGGTATAATATCAAGGTCAGGCATTATTTTTTGAAACTCTAACATAGCCCGTATCATATGATAATTTGAGGTCACAAGACGAATATTTTTTACATTTTTTGTCGAAAGCCATTTTTTGACTTCGGTCGCATTTTCTTCGGTGTTTGTTGCCTTGTAGCCCAAAGTAATGCAGCAGATACTATCATCTGAAATAAGATCTTTTTGCTGTACGTCAGGGTTAACGCCAGAAATGAATAAGTCAGCTGTCTTGGTCTTTTTTAAGAGGTCAACCCCTTCAGCTATTCTTTTGGTGCCACCAGTTAGCACGATGATTGCATCTGTTGTCATGTTAGGTTTTTCTGGTTTTGCAAAATTTATGTTTGTAGCAAACCAAAAAAGACCTCCAGCCCATAGAATAAATAGGGTCAGTAGTGTCATGGCAAAAAAAGTGAATATTTTTAAAAGCATTGGAGCAGATCTTACGGCATTTGTGAAAGTGTACGCAAGACTGTAAATCGTGCGGTTTGCATAGAAATTAACCCTATGAATACAGGAAGCAATGCAATGATGCTTTTTTGTGTTCTGCTTAATGTAAAATCGGGCAGAAGTGATAAATCTTGCGTGGAAAGCAATTGGTTAATAATGAGTAATAATGCCCCCCCTATGATAAGGCCTAAAAGACTTCCTTGTAGTGTGAGTATAATCGTATGACGCTGTAATTGCTTAGAGATGTAATTATCATCGGCGCCCACCAAGTGAAGAAGCTCCAGCTCTTCTTTATAGGCAGAAAGCCGCGTTCGCACTGCACCTGCGATAGCAATAATGGTCGTCAGGCTAATAACTAAAATAATAATGTAGGCAGAAAAGCGTAAGGTACGCGTTAATTTTAAAATATCAGATAGCCAATTTTTATGCGTATCTAAACGAGCTTGCGGTGCAATTTTTTTGATTGCCATTTCTAATGCTTGATGGTTAATATTCTCTTTGGCTTGCTTATGAAATGATAGAGATATCATGCTCGGAAGTGTTGTAGTTTGAGGGTCAATTGTATCGCCAAGCCAAGGTCTTACCAATTCTATAATATCGCTATCTTTTAAAATACTAGCCTCTTTGATGATTTTATTATCTTCGAGTAATATCTTGATATCTGCGGCTTGCTTTTGAATATCTTCTGGTGTGAGTAAAACACCGTTTAAATCTTTAGCTGGTATTTCAATGGTTGCCTTACCCTCTAAACCAGATGACCATCTATTTGCTATTTCAGATAAAGCAAAGGCGCCCGATAAGGATAACATGAGGAGTATTGTCATCAATGCGATAAGCATTTTTATGAACTTATTGCCCGCATTGTTGTCGAGCGGTAAGTCGTAACGACGCTTGTTTTTTGAAACACCAAGAAAGCGTTCTTTTTTTGGAAATAGGTCACGAATAATATTGATCAAAACATACTCTCCAATTTATCTTTTATCCAACTTTTGGGCTGGTGAATACTTAATGTGCCGTGATCCAAAATAAATCGATCATGGTCAAATCTGTCCAGTAGTGCGTTGTTGTGTGAGGCAATGATCACCGTCGTACCCATTTTATTGAGTTGATCAAATAAGCTCATAAGACGATAACCAATATCATCATCAAGATTACCCGTTGGTTCATCGGCAAGAAGAAGGCGCGGGCGCGTAATAATTGCCCGTGCAATGGCGATGCGTTGTTGTTGCCCCCCTGAAAGTGTACTGGGTAGAGCATATTTATATTCTTCAAGCTCAACCCAATCTAGAAGCTCATCAACATTGTTTTTTATTTCGCGTTCGGCTAACCCTTGAATGCGAAGTGGTAAAGCAACATTGTCAAAGGCTGACATGTGATTAAGGAGACGAAAGTCTTGAAAGACAACACCAATTTTTTGACGCATAAGGCTGAGTTCTTTACGGCTCATTTGTCCAATATTTTTGCCAAACATTGTAATGAGTCCTCGTGTTGGACGACGCCCTAAATAGAGTAGGGACATGAGGGATGTTTTACCTGCGCCGCTAGGACCAGATAGAAATCGAAAAGATCCCGGCTCTAATGTAAAATTAATGTCTGATAAAACTTCTGGGCCGATACCATAACGTAAGCCAACATGCTCAAATTTAATCAAAATATACCCCTATTTTTTCTTGCTTACTGTTGAGGAGGGCATTTCTTCTTCGGGGTTTCCTTTGTTTAAAATGGCCTGAAGGGCTTTACTACGTGTGTAGGTATTATCAATGTTTTGCGCGGCTTTATAAGCATGGGCCAGTTGGTTTTGCTTTGTAAATATTTTGGCAATGGTTGCATAGGCTTTGTTTTTGAAAGAGGAGCTATCTATTGATTCAATACTTTTGAAGGCAGCAGCAGCATCGCCACGTTCTGCTTGAATTTCAGCTGTTTCAGCAAAGGCTTTATGACGCAAGGCATCATTGGTCATGGCTTTGGCTGTTGCCATCGCGCCCGCATCATCAAGAGCAAAGGCTTGTGACATGGCGACATAGGTGTAAGCAATGGCCTGTGACGGTAAATGCTCTATTTTATCGGCTTCAGTAGTGAGTTTTTTAAAAAGCGCTGTATATTGCTCTGCAGGCCATTTGCTATCAGCTGCAGCAAAGCCAATGCCCCGTATTGTCATGGCTTTGGTGTCGGGTGTTTGAATTTTACTTATCAGGGCTATCGCCTTATCTGCATACCCAGCATAAGTGTAAGATTTGGCGAGTTCTCTATAAGTTTGATCGCGCCATCCCTTATTTTCTATTTTTTGTGCTGTGCTTTCAACTTCCTGCATAATGCAGAGCTTGTCAGTAACGATACAGGATGTCTGTGCTTGTGCAGGACTTGGTGAAAAAAAGGCGTTTGCCACAAAAAGCCCAGTTATAAGTGTTTGATATAGTCTTTTTTTATACATGGGCATTAAATGCTTTTGTTGAAGTTCTAAAGAGTTGAATTTATACATACTTAAATATAGGTTTTTTACTGGAATATAAAGATTTTTAAAAAATCGGTGGGATTTTTATGATTTTAAGCTGCCCAGCTTGTAGCGCTCGATACATGGTTACTTCTGATGCTGTTGGTTCAGAAGGGCGCATGGTGAAGTGTGCCAAGTGTGAACACCAATGGTTTCAATCAGCGGATGATGATGGTGAGGAAGTTGATCTGAGCGCTTTAACGCAGGCGCTAGAAGATGATTATGACTATGAAAATGACATTAGAGTTCCTGATGTTGACGCTCTTGCTGATCATAGTGCAGAGCATGTTCTAGAAAGAATGGATGATAGCGCGTCTACTGCTGGTGATATAGATAACATTCCAGAGGCTATTAAGCCGCGCGTTGACGTAGAAAATGATGATGGCGATGGCGATGATTTTACCAGAAGTAAACACGTTCCTGCTTTTCCTGAAGACGTGCGGAAGCAAAAGGGGATTGGTGGTTATGTTGGTTTTGCGGCGGCCTTTATCTTATTTTGTGCTGTTTTGGGTTATGTTCTGGCCTCTAAGGATGCCATGATTGAGAAATGGCCTGCATCTGCAGGTTTTTACCAGCTTGTAGGTTTTGATATTGCTGTTGCTGGTGAAGGGCTTATTATCGAAAAGGCAGAAGCGAGGATTGTGAACCAAGAGGGTGTGGACGTCTTATTGGTTAGCGGAACAATACTTAATCTTAAGAGCGATCCTGTATTGTTGCCTAAAATTGTGGCTATTTTGAAATCATCCAAAACGGGTGAATCTGAGGTGGTAGCGTTAAATATTACCTCACCGATGAAAAAGAGCTTAGATGCAGGCGCTTCTTATAAGTTTACGGCTGAATACAAAAATCCTTCGGAAGACGTAGATTCCGTTAATATTTCTTTTGCCGTACAGCTTTAAGAACGCCTCATAAGATGCTGATTACTTTATGAAATCAGGAATTTTATCTAGATCAATTATTTCTTCAACAGATTCTCTTGCACGCACTTCGTGAGCCTGCCCATCATATACAAGTATTTCAGCAGGCATAGCGCGAGTGTTGTAGTTTGAGGCCATGCAAAAGCCATAAGCACCTGCAGATTGAACAACCACAAGGTCGCCTTGATTCATTTTTGGTAAATCACGTCCTTGGGTGAATGTATCACCAGATTCGCAAATAGGACCGACAACATCATAATTATGGTGCGGTGCATCTCTATTTTCGACGGGTTCAATGCCATGGTAGGCCTCATATAGTGTAGGACGAATAAGATCGTTCATGGCCGCATCAATCACGAGGAAGTCTTGGTCGTGCGTCTCTTTCACATACAGAACTTCACTTAAGAGAACGCCAGCATTTCCAACCAAATAACGACCTGGTTCCATGATGATCTCAGTATCTAGAGGCATGATAATATCGCGCACCCATTCTGCATAACGATCAAGATCCAAAAGCTTTTCATCTTTGTAGATAATTGGGAAGCCGCCACCAATATCAAGGCGTGTGACGCTGTGACCATTTTCTCTAATCTTTTCAACGATGCCAGGAAGTTTTTCAAAGGCCGTTTTAAAGGATTCAACAGTAAAGACCTGTGATCCGATGTGTACAGAAAGGCCTACAGGCTCAACATGCTCCATTTCGCTTGCCAGTTGATAGGCGTCGCAGATAGATTCTTCACTAATTCCGAATTTATCGCGCTTACGACCAGTAGAAATTTTATGGTGCCCTCCGCCGGAAACATTTGGATTCAGACGAAAAACAACAGTTGCTTTAATGCCTATTTCACCAGCGATTTGATTGATGTGCTTTAATTCGGGAAAACTTTCCACGTTAAATTGGTGAATGCCGGCTTCTAGGCAAGAGATGATCTCACTGCGTGTTTTACCAACGCCAGTTGAAACGATTTGATTAGCTTTAAAACCAGCCTTCAGGCCACGCTTTAGCTCACCTTCAGATACGATTTCAAGGGAGCACCCTAAAGAGCGTAAATAGCTTAGTACGGCAACATTGCTGTTGGCTTTGCAGGCATAGCAAAGAAGCGGCTGTCGATCTGCAGGTAGGGCACGTTTCATTGCACCAGCTAATGCTTCATACTGCTCTTTCATTACATCGGCAGAGTACACGTAAGTCGGTGTGCCATATTCTTTAGCAATATCTGTTAAAGGCACATTGTCTGCATTAAGAACGCCATTGATTTCTTTAAATCCTGTCATTTTCTTCTCATTTTATATTTAGTAATTGTGAATTGATCGGGCGCGATTATTTATTGTTGCGCATTTTTAGGGTAGTTGGATGGGAACACCTTGTTTTCTTGACCGCTAGGGGGATCGACGCGTTTAGGTTTTATTCCACAGGCGCTTAACATGAGTGTTAGGCTCATAGCTATCATCGTTAGTAGTAAAATATGTTTCATATCCATAGCATAAAAATCATTTATAGCGCTTTTAAGCAAGGTTTTTTGCGTAAAATCATGTAAATTGCCGTGATGAATTATAAAGTTAGTTATAAAACGGTCTCTCTTCTTATATCTGCAACGTTCTTGTTGTTTTTTGTGGCCTTGAGTTTTGGCTACTATGAGGCTCGAAATCAAGAAAATCGCGTTATGGTGCAAAGTCAGTCTCAAATTTCGGCGCATAATGATGTGGTAGAAGATTTTGAAGATTTTTTTTCCAAAACTACTCATTTTGATAATCCTAAAGAATTACCAGTAGTAACTTTTTTGAACCCAGAGGGTAAAATAGTCTCGTGGGATGACTTTAAGAGGGGCTACACATTGGTGAATATCTGGGCTACTTGGTGCACACCGTGCGTTGTAGAGCTTCCGAGCTTAGAAAAACTTCAGAGTATATTTAAGGATAATGGTTTGAGCGTTATTGCAGTTTCTGTGGATATGAGCGGGGGGCAAGAGCGTATAAAAGCTTTCCTAAATAAACGTAATATTAGTGATTTTGCGTTATATTTTGATAAAGAGGGTCTTATTCAAAAAAACATTCCATTGCGTGGCATTCCAACCACATTTTTACTTAACCCAGAAGGTCAGCTTTTGTATATATTTGAAGGGGAGGCGGATTGGATCGCGCCGCCAGCGGTTGATTTTTTCAGTAAGCTCTTAAATTAAAAATATTAAGGTTTTTGAGTGTTTTAGACATTTATTTTTAATACTTTGAAGGGCATAATAGATAAATGACAGGTGAGATTCCAAAAATTGGTGAGGAAGTTGGCACAAGTCCAGAAGATGTGAAGGCTTCTATTCTTGGTGCGACAAAGACGGAGCGTACGCTTCACCCGCGCGCACAGCAGGAAAAAATGACGCAAGATCAGCTTGATGCGATGGTTGATTTACATGGGCGTTTTTTATCAGGCCGCCTTGGTGGCCGCCGTGCAATTTTGCAAAATATGGATATCTCAGACTTGTCTTTTGCCGGTAAAGATATGCGTCAGGCGGATTTTAGTGGCTGTAGTATGCTACGTATGGATCTATCTGGAACCAATTTTCAAGAAGCGCGCGTTTATGCTTGTGATCTTTCGGGCGCTAATTTGGGGCGTTGTAATTTTATTCGTGCTGATTTGCGCGGAAGCCGTATTGAATTTGCTAATCTTGAAAAAGCGAATTTGGATAAAGCTGATCTTCGAGTTGGCGGCGTTGCACGTGATGGTGGGTCGTATAATGCGGCGCAGAGCGTGAACTTTAAAGGTGCAAATTTATCTGGCGCTAAGTTGACGGGTGTATTGGCGGGGAATGCAGATTTTTCTGATGCAATCATGTCGAACGTCAATATGATGGGCGCAGATCTTCGTGATGCAAAGATGGAAGGCGCGGATCTTTCTGGTGCTAAAATTGGTGGAGCCAATCTCCATGGCGCGCAGTTAAAAGCAGCAATTTTGACAGGCGTCGATTTAAGTAACCTGAAAGAACGTGATGCAGATTTATCGGAAGCCATTACGGATGCCAATATTGGTGCATCGTTAAATGATCTGGATGAACCTTTGGCGCAAAAGATTGAAACGCACCGCACGTGGGTTGATAGTGCTGGGAAAGAAGGAAAACAGCTTGATTTAGGTGGTTATGATTTACGTTCGCTTGAAAAGTTAAAGCAAGAGCGATTGACGGCAATTAAGGCTGTTGGTGCCCGTTTCTTTGGTATGAATCTTTATAAGATTGAAATGCAAAGCGCTATTTTAGATCAAACTGATTTTCGTCGTTGTGATTTGGAAGAGGCCGATTTGCGAGGCTCTAGTTTCCGTGGCGCGCGCTTTAATCACGCTAATTTAAAAGGTGCCGATTTTAATCCACTTCTTTTTGGTGGTGGTGAAGGAACAAAACGTTTTAGCCCTTCGGATTTTGAGGGAGCATCTTTAAGCTATGCAGATTTTTCTGAGACATCTCTACGTTCTGCAAATTTTAAGGGTGCAGATTTATCATATGCTAATTTCCTTGGCGCAGATTTGCGTGGTGCAGATTTTTCTGATGCAAAATTAGATAACACTAATTTTGATGGTGCGGATCTTGAGGAAGCCGTTATGGAAGTCCCTAAAGGATCTGTCTTTAAGTTAGAGTCCTTGGAAGAAGATGCGGAATAATCTTAAAGCTTGCCTTCAAGTTCTGGCACGGCATCAAAAAGATCGGCAACAAGACCATAATCGGCAACACCAAAGATTGGTGCTTCTTCGTCCTTATTGATAGCAACGATTGTTTTTGATCCCTTCATGCCAGCCAGATGTTGAATGGCGCCTGAAATGCCAATGGCGATATAGAGTTCTGGCGCAACGACTTTACCAGTTTGACCAACTTGATAATCATTAGGGACGTATCCGGCATCAACGGCAGCGCGTGATGCACCAACAGCAGCGCCAAGTTTATCGGCGAGTTTTTCGATAATGGCAAAGTTCTCTTTTGATCCAACGCCGCGTCCACCAGACACAACAATTTTTGCAGCCGTTAGTTCTGGACGATCAGACTTGGATAGTTCTTGTTTTGCAAAAGATGATAAGCCTGCGTTTCCTTTTGAAGAGGTCTCTTCGATAGGAGAGCTTCCGCCTTCAGCCGCAACAGCGTCAAATGCTGTTCCGCGAACGGTAATTAGTTTTTTTTCATCCGACGATTTTACTGTCGCTATTGCATTACCGGCGTAAATAGGACGATCAAAAGTTTCTGCATCGTGAACAGCAGTGATATCAGAAATTTGCTGCGTATCGAGAAGGGCGGCCGCACGCGGCATTACATTTTTACCAAACGTTGATGCTGGCGCGAGCACATGAGAGTATCCGGCAGCCAGATCAACAATGATAGGCGCCATATTTTCGGCTAAACGGTGCGATAATTCAGGGGCATCACATTTGAACACTTTTGTAATACCGTGAATTTTACTAGCGGCCTCTGCGGCGCCCGCACAATCTGTTCCCGCAACAAGTACATGGACATCGGCGTCAATTTTACGCGCCGCTGTTACAACATTAAGTGTAACGGGTTTGATGCTGGTGTGATCGTGTTCTGCAATTACGAGTACTGACATGTTATATTACTTTCGCTTCGTTCTTTAATTTATCAATTAGTTCATCAATATTGGTCACTTTACCGCCGCCAACACGTTCCGCTGGTTCGGCTATTTTGACGACAGAAAGGCGCGGCGTGAAATCAACACCGAGATCTTCAGGTGTCATTGTATCAAGCTGTTTTTTCTTGGCCTTCATAATATCCGGTAATTTAACGTAGCGTGGCTCATTCAAACGTAAATCTGTTGTGATGATTGCAGGAAGCTTAAGTTCTAATGTTTCCAAGCCGCCATCAATTTCACGCGTTACTGTTGCTGTGCCATCGCCGAGTTCAAGTTCAGAGGCGAATGTTCCTTGTCCCCAGTTAAGAAGGGCGGCAAGCATTTGACCTGTTTGATTGCTATCATCATCAATGGATTGCTTACCCATGATAATAAAATCTGGGTTTTCTTTCTCAGTGATAGCTTTAAGTGCTTTAGCAACGGCGAGAGGTTCAACGCCGCCAATATCTGTTGGTGCATCTGTTTTGACAAGAATACCACGATCGGCGCCAATGGCCATTGCGGTACGAATTGTATCTTGTGCCTTATCTGGGCCGATAGTGACCGCAACGATTTCTGTTACTTTGCCAGCTTCTTTAAGCTTTGTGGCTTCTTCAATAGCAATTTCATCAAACGGATTCATCGACATTTTGACGTTTGCTTGATCAACGCCGCTTCCATCAGATTTTACGCTAATTTTTACATTGTAATCAATCGCGCGTTTAACGGGGACTAAAACTTTCATGTGGGGATTTCTCCTAAAGACTTAAAATAAGATGTGGTTATTCTTGATTGCCCGACCAGACGGCAAGGACGAAAAGCCCTAAAGCAACGCCTTGCAGCGTGACACGCAAACGCATCAGCTTATTGCCGTATTTTTTGTTAAACTCTCCGCCTTTGATCATGGATATTAAGCCCACTACAAGAGAGACAAGGACTAAGATCATGGCGATGGCTAATAAAATGAAAAAGACTCGTGACATGAACAAGAATATAGCGTTTTCAAGAAGTTGTGGGAAGAGGGAATACAAATTCCTTGCAAAGATTTAAACAATAGTGTTTATTATCCATAATTAACGGAGATTTGTTATGTATGGATTAGATTTTCGAACAACATTTACTGGAGCTTTTGAGGTTGATGTGACTGTTCCTAGAGAAGATAAAGTAAGGGGCTGACACCTAAGATTGATTTTTGAGGATGATTTTGAGGTCATCCAAGAGCCTCTTTGGTGAGCCAATATTAAACCGCCACTCACACTCTTTCAA